>NZ_WQNP01000024.1:0-30152 GCF_018783905.1 Ruminococcus sp. MCC718 | reverse complement strand
CCCGAAGGGCACGTAAAAGTGCCTTCTTGGGAATTGTTCATTTTGCACATTGCTGTACGTTTTTGAACGGCCATAGTTTTAAAAAACACTTCATATCATATTTTACACGCTGACATGAAACAGCCTTTTGCCACGCTGGTGCACGCAGAAAGTTTTTAGAATCAAAACGTTCCGCATCAAGATAGTAAAAAGAGTGGATACTGTTTTTTCTTTCCATGCAGCAAAAGGGATGTGAAGTGCAGAATTGTGCCAGATAGTAAAAAAGCAGAGGCATAGTGACGGCGGCAGATTTCCGTTACTTTACCTCTGCTTTTTCATGTTCTGCCTTTTGGCTTGAAAGGCTGTTACGCTTCAGAGACAGGGGTCAGGCCAGGAGCTTTTAGTAATGTGCAGACGAGGCACATTGTAAAACATGGTGCGTAAAATAATACAGCCATGATGAATGCGAAAACAGCCGCTGTCTGAGCCTCGAAGAGGCGAGTTTAGGCGAAGGGCGGCTAACAGGCGAGCGAACCGAACAGGAAACGCAGCGTGTCAGGAGATTGTTTTCGAATCATCATGGCGTTATATATTTTATAAAATCATTTCTATGGCGTTCATTTGCACATTCTAAAACCTCCGCCACAACTTTTTATTTGAAAGTATATGTATTTTTTTCTGACTTTTGGTATTTTTTTGAACGCTAAAAAACTCCCCACATTCCACGCTTTCGCGTTTCCTGTGGAGGAGTTCTGCATTTTTCCAGAAACAGAGTTTCATCTGCCTGAGTTTTGATCAGATCCTCAGCTTATACCGGATAGGCTCCGTTTTTAGTATCTGCTACGGTCTGGTCTACCTTTGTCTGCTGTGCTTCTCTGTATTTGAAGAAGTCTACAGCTACCTGTGGGAACAGTGCATAGGTCAGTACATCTTCATCCTGCTGTTTCCACTGAGCCATTTCTTTCTCCAGTTTGCCAAGTTCCGGCTCCAGAAGGTCTGCCGGACGGCATGTGATGATCTTCGCATCGCCGATGCACTTCTTCTGAACTTCTTTGTTGAACGGTTTTGCGGTTGCACCGTATTTACCGGCGAGGACATCTTTTGTCTCTTTGGTTACCATCTTGTAACGTTCACCCATGATCACGTTAAATACAGCCTGTGTACCAACGATCTGTGAGGACGGTGTAACCAGAGGGCACTCACCGAGGTCTTTTCTTACACGCGGTACTTCTTCCAGAACATCGTAGAACTTGTCTTCTGCGTGCTGTTCTTTCAGCTGAGAGGTCAGGTTGGAAAGCATTCCGCCCGGTACCTGGTACAGCAGTGTCTTGATGTTTACGCCCATGTTCTTCGGATTGAGCAGTCCGCTCTCCAGTGCATCGTCACGGATCGGTCTGAAGTAATCAGCGATCTCTGCCAGAAGCTTCTGATCCAGGCCGGTATCGTACGGTGTGCCTTTGAAGGTCTCTACCATAACTTCGGTTGCCGGCTGAGAAGTTCCCAGTGCGAACGGTGACATTGCAGTATCGATGACATCGATACCGGCTTCTACGGCTTTCAGGTAAGTCATGGAAGCAACACCGGAGGTGTAGTGTGTATGCAGCTGAACCGGGATCTTAACTGCTTTTTTCAGAGCGGTTACCAGTTCGGTTGCTTTGTACGGAAGCAGAAGACCTGCCATGTCTTTGATACAGATGGAGTCTGCACCCATGTTCTCAACGTCTTTTGCCATCTTTGTCCAGTAATCCAGGGTGTAAGCATCACCCAGGGTGTAAGACAGTGCTACCTGTGCATGTCCTTTTTCTTTGTTTGCTGCTTTGACTGCGGTCTGCAGGTTACGCAGGTCATTCATACAGTCAAAGATACGGATGATATCGATACCGTTTGCGATGGATTTCTGTACGAAATATTCTACCACATCATCTGCATATGGACGGTATCCCAGGATGTTCTGTCCACGGAACAGCATCTGCAGTTTTGTGTTTTTGAATCCGGCACGGAATTTACGAAGTCTTTCCCATGGATCTTCTTTCAGGAAACGTAAGGAAGCATCAAACGTTGCACCTCCCCAGCATTCTACGGAATGATATCCAACCTGATCCATTTTTTCTACGATCGGAAGCATCTGCTCTGTTGTCATACGGGTTGCAATCAGAGACTGATGTGCGTCACGCAGAATTGTTTCTGTAATACCAACTGGTTTTTTTGCATTATTCTGCTTTTTTGCAATATCTGCCATGATCTATATCCTCCTAAGTTAATAACGTTTTATACACCGAAAATAGCCATGAATGTACCGGCCGCAACGGCTGTACCGATAACACCTGCTACGTTAGGTCCCATTGCATGCATCAGCAGGAAGTTGGTCGGATCTGCCTCTGCACCGACTTTCTGAGATACACGGGCTGCCATTGGTACGGCAGACACACCTGCGGAACCGATCAGCGGGTTGATCTTGCCGCCTGAGAGCTTGCACATCAGTTTACCAAACAGAACACCGCCCGCGGTACCGAATGCAAATGCGATCAGACCAAGTGCTACGATTTTCAGAGTATCCAGGTTCAGGAATGCTTCTGCACTTGTAGATGCACCTACAGAAGTACCAAGCAGGATAACTACGATGTACATCATTGCGTTTGAAGCAGTTTCTGTCAGCTGTTTTACAACACCGCTCTCGCGGAACAGGTTACCGAGCATCAGCATACCAACCAGCGGAGCTGTTGTCGGCAGGATCATACACACAACGATCGTGATGATGATCGGGAACAGGATCTTCTCCAGTTTAGAAACCGGACGGAGCTGCTGCATTTTGATCTTACGTTCTTTTTCTGTGGTCAGAAGTTTCATGATAGGCGGCTGAATGATCGGCACCAGTGACATATAAGAATATGCTGCCACTGCGATCGGTCCCATCAGTGCGGACTGTCCCAGCTTTCCTGCAAGGAAGATCGAAGTCGGGCCGTCAGCACCACCGATGATGGAGATCGCTGCTGCTGCTTTTCCGTTGAATCCCATCAGGATTGCCAGGAAGTAAGCTGCATAGATACCAAGCTGTGCTGCTGCACCAAGCAGGAAACTGATCGGATTTGCAATCAGCGGACCAAAGTCCGTCATCGCACCGACACCCATAAAGATCAGGGACGGCAGAATACTCCACTCATCCAGTAAATAGAAATAATGTAAAAGTCCACCTACACCGTTTGATGTCTCTTCCGGTGATGCCATGATATCCGGGTAAATATTAACCAGAAGCATACCGAATGCGATCGGAACCAGAAGCAGCGGTTCAAAACCTTTTGCGATTGCCAGGAAAAGGAATACACAGGCAACTGCGATCATCAGGTAGTTTCCCCAGGTCAGGTTAAAAAACGCCGTTTGATGGAGCAGGTTGGACAACGTATCGATTACGTATGACATAATTCAACCTCCAATATCTTAGTTCATGGTTGCCAGAACATCACCATTTTCAACTGCTGCACCAACTGCAACATCAATGCTTGCAACGGTTCCGTCCTGAGGTGCTACTACAGGGATCTCCATCTTCATAGCTTCCAGAATGATGATGTTGTCACCTGCTTTTACGCTCTGTCCTACAGAAGCTTCGATTTTCAGGACTTTGCCCGGTACGGAAGCTTCTACTTTAACGGAACCTGCACCTGCTGCTGCCTTCGGAGCTGCTTTTGGAGCTGCTTTTGGTGCTGCCTTCGGAGCTGCCTTTGGTGCTGTAGGTGCTGCACTTCCTGTTCCTTCTTCTACTGTTACATCATAAGCTGTACCATTTACTGTGATTGTATATGTTTTCATTTCAAATCCTCCTGTCAGGCTCTGTGCCATTTATTTGATTTCTTGATTGAACGGACAACAAAACTGTCTCCTGAAGTATTTTCGTAAGCTGCGATCGCTGCGGAAATAACCGCTACCAGTTCCAGGTCATCTGCAAAATCTTCATCTGCCGCTTCGCTCTGGGCGATTGCCGGTGCAGGTGCCTCTTCTGCTTTCGGTGCTTCCTCTGCGGCTTTCTTCTTGCCGACATTCTGGAATTTCTCTATGTACTTGAACAGTCCGATCACAAAGCTTAAGAATAGCAGCATCAGAAATACGATGCCGATTCCCATCAGTGTGTTCATTCCGGCACGCTGCATATTTGCTGCCAGAGAATACTGTACGCTGTAGGTCATGCTGGTGTACATCTGCTGACCTAAATCCAGCATCAGGACAACATCTGCTTTTGCTTTTTCAAACTGAGCAACGGTTGAGATCGTAACAACGTCTCCGTCTTTTTCCACATCCTGGGAAACGATGGAAGAATAAGCACCAAGCTCATCTTTTACACTTTTCCAGGACTCCATGGTCGCCGTGGTAAATGCATCATCCTGTGCAAGATAGTTTTCGATTTCTTCATCAGAAAATCCTGCGATCTGTGAGATCAGTGTCTCTGCTGCGGACTTGTAGTTGGCAGCCTCATCCTCTGTCACGGTATCTGCTGCAAATGCACATACGGACATGGCAAGTGTCAGAGCCAGTACACAGACCATCGCCAATAAACTTTTTAATTTTCGATTCATATTATTCACCTCACTTATACCGTGCCATGTTTTTTCGCCGGGCGGTCTTCTCTCTTTGTGAATAACATTTCAAATGCACCGATTACATACTTTCTGGTGTCTTCTGCGGAAATGATGGTATCAACATATCCTCTTGCTGCTGCGGACTGTACGCTCTCCTGCAGGCTTGCATATTCTGCTGCCTTTTCGTTGATCGTAGCTGCGTCAGCATCCGCATACATGATCTTGGCTGCCAGTTTTGCATCCATCATGCCAATGCTCGCATCTTCCCATGCATAAGTCATATCTGCTCCGACTGCCTTGCTGTTCATGGCAACATAGGCACTTCCGTAAGCTTTTCCGATGATCACATTTACCTTCGGAACGGTAGCATCTGCAAATGCATGTGTCATCTCTGCAACTGCGGTTGCGATGCATCTCTCAGAATGTTTGTCTGCCTTGAAACCGGTTACATTGGTCAGAGTCAGTACCGGGATATTGAATGCGTCACAGAATTTTACGAATCTGGCTGCTTTTCTTGCTCCTCTTGCAGTCAGGACTGCTTCAAACTCTTCTGCTTTTTCACCGTCTGCACCGTAAACTTCCGTACGGTTTGCCACAGCTCCGACGGTTGTTCCGTTCAGTTTCAGGAAACCGGTTACCATCTCTTTTGCATAGTCCGCTTTTGTCTCAACAAAATCCTGGTCATCTGCGATGTTGGAAAGAAGGATCGCCGTATCGCCTGCTGCATTTGCAAGATCTGCACATACACGGTTCAGATCATCGCTGCAGTCATCCACTGCATCTTCTTCGTTGTTTGCCGGAAGCAGCGTTACCAGTTTGCGGATACCTGAGAGAACTTCGTCTTCGCTGCCAGTAAAGTCAACCAGTCCTGCGTCCTCACTCTGGAATTTTGCGGATGCGGTATTGCATTTGGAAACTTCGTTTCCTTCCAGTGCGTTCGGAGAATTTACAAATAATTTTGCGTTTTTGCTCTCCATGAATGTAAAATCTGTCAGAGCCGGCATAAGTGCCATACCGCCGCCGCAGGTACCAAATACAGCTGTGATCTGTGGGATCACACCGGATGCCAGTACCTGTTTTGCATAAATCTCACCCAGTGCATTCAGTGCATCGGTTGCTTCCTGCAGACGGATACCTGCACAGTCGATCAGTCCGATCACCGGTGCACCCATCTTTAATGCCATATCGTACAGACGTGCGATTTTCTTTGCATGCATTTCACCGATGGTGCCGCCCAGTACAGATGCATCCTGGCTGTAAACATAGACCAGATTGCCGTCGATCACACCATAACCTGTGATTACACCGTCTGACGGTGTTGCTGTCTGCTTCAGGTTGAAATCTGTGTTTCTGGCAGTCACACAACCTCCGATTTCAACAAAGCTGTTCTCATCAAGTAAAGAAGCGATTCTTGTACTTGCCAAGTTTTGTGCTGTATTACTCATTGTTCAGCCCTCCATTAATAATTTATTAAAAGAAAAAAAATTTTCTGCCGATTGTAATTGTAATGGTTTTTGGAAGATTTAGCAAGTATTTTCTCGTTTTTCTCACTTTTTTTGTAGCACAACACCAGAAATAATCCGAATTTCATTCATGTTCCGTCATGCACATTCATTTTATTTCATTTTTCGTTGAATTTTAAACTCTTTCGTTGAATTTTGAACATAGCCTCAAACCTCTTACTTTGCATGTAAGAATGACCGAATGATATTCTAACCTTTTCTTTTCCGTCATCATCAGGATATGAAAAACTTTTTTATGATCTGCCCGGCACACCACGACAGACTGATGCGTTCTGCCCCATCCGCAGTCACGATCTCGTTTTCTTTGATTTTTTCATTATTTAAAAACAGCGTTAC
Source organism: Ruminococcus sp. MCC718 (assembly GCF_018783905.1). NCBI lineage: Bacteria > Bacillati > Bacillota > Clostridia > Eubacteriales > Oscillospiraceae > Ruminococcus > Ruminococcus sp. MCC718. Next base: position 23,746 of record NZ_WQNP01000024.1, on the reverse strand, counting down.
GTTTCCCATCACCGTATCTGCTTCAAGGGGAGCCGCTGTTTTCGTTTTCATATGGCAGACCAGCTTCACCTCATCTTCATCCGATACAAGAAGGCGGATCTTATGCTCTTTTGTCTGCCCGCCCCGGGACTGCACCGCCGTTTTTACAAGACATGGATCTTTGATCTTTCCACTTGCCGGAATCCCGTCTTCCACCAGCACCTGCGGTGTCTGTGCGTTCATTTCAAATTCCCGGATGTAAAAATGTTCTTTTGCATAATCCATCAGCTTTTTCGTATCTGTCCACTTATAGCTCCGGTTGTTCGGCCAGCCGCAGCCAAGCAGTGCCACCACAAAGGTTCTGCCTTCGCTTTCCAGTGCCCCGACATAACAGTAACCTGCCTTTCCGGTAAATCCAGTCTTTCCGGTCAGTGCCCCTTCCATCATATCGAGGAATGCATTGTGATTGTAACAGCTGTAATGTTTCTTCTGCTCTACATCTGAAAATTCATACGTTTTTGTGCGGGTGATTTCAAGAAATTCATCCCTTTTCGGTGACTGCATGATGCAGTAACGCAGGATTCTTGCAAGATCCACAGCCGTCGTTGCGTGTTCTCCGCCCGCATCTTCGTCATCGAGTCCGTTCGGTGTCACAAAATGCGTGTCGCTGCATCCGATCTCTTCTGCTTTCTGATTCATTTTTTCCGCAAAAGCTTCCACACTGCCTGCCGTCTTTTCTGCCAGGATCACAGCCGCATCGTTGTGGCTCTCCAGCATCAGAGAATAAAGCAGATCCTTTACGTAAAAAGTTTCTCCCTTTTGTACACCAAGGTGTACTTTTGGCTGCATGGCTGCGTTTTCGGAGGCTGCTGCCGTATCGGATGGATCTGTATTTTCCAGTACCAGAATGCAGGTCATGATCTTTGTCGTGCTCGCCATGGCACGTACTTCCTGCTCATTTTTTCCAAACAAAATACGCCCGGAATCTCCATCCATCAGGACGGCTGACTGGGCGTACAGCTGCATATCTTCTGCTTTTGCAGATACCGGTGCTGCAAGCAGCAACAGCATAAAGATTATAAAGCTTCGGATCACCGTAATTCTTTTTTTCACTGCACACACTTCCCATCTGTTTTTTCCGCATGCACACGGCATCCGGTATGTTACAGTGTGTGTTCTTTTTCTTTTTTTATGCACATCGGATACGCTCTACTCATAATTCCGCTCAAAACGACCGTTCAGATTCTGTATATCTTCGAGCGTATCATAAAAATCTTCCAGAACGGTCACCGTCTCCGGAATCGCCAGGCGAAGCAGTGCCATCAGCTCCTCTGTGCTCTGTTCACAGCGTCTGAGCGGTCTTTTTCGCATGATATGACCCTGAATGCTGTCATAGGCTCCGATCAGCCGCATCCCCCACAGCAAAAGCATCCTCTTTGGAAATCTGTGGCACACCGTAATTCCCGTATAAAATTTCAGAGAATTTATGCTTTTTCGCACTGTCTTTTCTGGCAGTTCCAAAATGGCCGAGACCGCACGCACGCTCTCTTTTGATGCTTTCAGCTGGGCTGCCGGCTTAAAACGAAACGGATTCTTCCCCGATCTTTCCATCAGATAACGATCCAACTCTGTTTCGATCTCATCATGCCTTGCCCCGGTCTTCTCCATGTATTTTGCAATATAGGGATGACACGTACTGTCCAGCATATAATGGCAGATAAATCCAAATACATATGCCAGTGCCTCTTCATCCCCGGTTTCCTGACAGTATTCTTTGCATTTTCGAAAAAACGAGGCTGCGATCTGTTCATGCATCGCCATTCCCTTCTGATTGACCGGATTTTCATGGAACAGATGATAATAAAAAAGAATATCCGGTCCATGCTGGCCGATCCGGTAAGCATTCATATGCTCTTCCACGATTTCTTTTAAATTTTCCGGAAGCTTCTGATAAACCATTTTTCCAAAAACATCATGTGTATATGTGGTTGGCATAAAACATCTCCAATCCTTTCCCGGATACAAAGGCCGGTATCTTTCTGCCTCAATATCCCTATATGTCCAGTTTCAGCTGTACTTCTTCTTCTGCCTCTGCTTTAAAGTCTTCCATTTTGACCGTGCTGATCACCGGAAGCTCATCCAGCGACTGCACTCCGAAACTGCGTAAAAATTCTTCCGTTGTCCCAAAAACGATCGGTTTGCCCGGTGCATCGATCCTGCCAAGCTCTCTGACCAGATCATACTCAATCAGTTTATTGATCGCATGGTCACTTTTTACCCCGCGGATCTTCTCGATCTCCGCTTTTGTGACCGGCTGCTTGTAGGCGATGATCGACAACGTTTCCAGTGCCACATCAGACAGTGTTGCCTTTTTGGGCTGTTTCGCCACCCGGATCAGATATTCATACATCTCTTTTTTAGTGCAGAGCTGATAGGCATGTTCCAGCTCCACGATCTGAATCCCTCTGTCTTCTTTTTTATATTGCTCCATCATATCTGCGAGCAGTTCTTCTGTACTTTCAACCTTCATCTCAAGTGCCGCTGCAATCTTTTCGACTTCCACCGATCCGCCCATGGCAAACAGGATCGCCTCAACTGCCGCTTTCATCTGTCTTGTTTTTTGCGATGTGGATCTCACCGAAACTTTCCTCCTGAACGATCGTAATAACGCCTTCCTTCATCATCTCCAGAATGATGAGAAATGCTATGATAACCTGCATTTTCGTTGCCTGTCCAAGAAGCAGTTCCCGAAAATTGCAGACTTCGTGCTGCTCAATATATTCTGCCACTTTTTCCCGCATCTGATCCATGTCTACTTCTTCTTTCTGCAGTGTGCCGAACGTACTGCGGATCGGATCGATGCGGTTGTTCTGCCGCCGTATGATATCCACAAAAATCCGGTGCATCCTGGAAAGTGTCACGCCCGCAAGCAGCTCTTCTGTGGATACCGGCTGCTTATATGCCTTCACTTCTTCCGGCAGATCCTGCTTATGGTAGAGAACCTGAGCGGCATCCTGCCTGCGTTCCTTAAGTTCATAAGAAATATATTTATACATCTTATATTCGAGCAGCTGCTGCACCAGTTCCTGACGCGGATCTTCCTCTTCGCCCTCTTCGTTCACTTCTTTCGGGAGCAGCATCCGTGATTTGATATCCAGAAGCGTTGCCGCCATCAGAAGGAACTCACTCATCACGCCAAGATCCTGCTTTTTCATTTCATGGAGATACGCCATGTACTGGTCGGTGATCTCAGCGATCGGTATATCATAAATGCTGACTTTATTCTTTTCGATCAGGTGCAGAAGCAGGTCGAGTGGTCCTTCAAAAGCCTGTAATTTTACTGCAATCCCCATAATTTCACCTCTTGATCCGCACGGTAACGATCTCGGTCGGATTGTTGATCCGAAACAGGCCGGAATGATTACCCATGCCGGCACCGACGACCATGCTGCTTGTATCCATCTGATACAGACCGTGGTCATACTTCGGGAACAGCTGGAACTGCGGGCTGATGACTCCGCCAAAATACGGCAAACGGATAAAACCGCCGTGCAGATGTCCGGCAAAAGTAAAGTCCGCACCCCAGGCAGCATATTCTTCAAAAAAGACCGGATTGTGTGTCAGAAGGATCTGGTATGCATCCTGTTTTCGTTTTCCGATGCTTCGCTCCATGCCGACAACGGACGGATGTCTGCGGCTGAACCGCCGGTAATATTCCCACGGCAGCTCATACCCGGTCACGGCAACTTTCTCACCGTCGATCCAGAACCATGCCGTCTCGTTGTGCAGAACCTGCACGCCGCCGTTTTTCAGATCATCCATAAATTTCTGATATCGCTCCGGCTGATGTCTCTCCACACACATCTCATGGTTTCCGTTTACAAAACAGACCGGTGCAAGATCCGAAAGACGGGAGAGCAGAGCCACGGCTATGGCATCACCCTCCTCCCTGTCTCCGCTTAACATATCGCCCGAAGCCAGTATCAGATCCGGTTTCTGATCCCAGGCACACTCGATGATCAGCCGGTTTCCTGATTCGTAACAGGTCCCGTGCAGGTCACTCAAACAAAACAGGACCATTTCTCGCTTTGTGGTATCTTCTTTCTGTTTTTTTGTTGTCCCTATCTCATAAAATATCTTTCTCATAACTACAACTATAACATAGGATGTCGTTATGGTCAAAATATATTTGATGCCAGGGTCAAAAGCCTGAAACCACGATGTGCTTGCACAGGAGTGGTTTTATGGCTTAATGACCCGCCCCGATATGAGCATAAAAGTGGAGCGTAAGCTTCACGATATGCGAATAGCGGGTAGAATTGTGGGAGTACGAAGTACGGAACAATTCGTATGGCATCTTTTGGTGCTTAACATCATTTCGATCCTAAAGTAAAAACGCATCCACACCTTCCTGGAAATAATCCACAAAACCTGCCCTCTGCACTTCTTCTGTCGTCAGGATATCCACACTTCCGATCTGTTTTCCGTTCAGAAAATACTGCAGTTCTCCGGCTTTTTCCCCCTGTTTCACCGGAGCTGCAAGTGTTTCTTCTTTGATCTGCTTTCGTTCAATCTGCGAAAAGTCCACGCCTTCGGTATCCAGATAAGAAAAGGGTTCCCGGTATGTGCACAAAATATTTCTCTTTTTTCCGCCGGTCACTTTGATTTCTCCGGCTTCCGGCGGCTCTTCATCTTTGTAGATCCGGCAGATTCCAAATCCGTAGTTGAGCAGCGTCGCCGCATTGGCAAACCGGATTTTCGAATCCGGTCCTGCCATGATCACGCTGATCAGTGTGATATCGCCGCGTTTTGCCGCTGCCGATACGCAGAATTTTGCCTTGCCGGTACTGCCCGTTTTCAGTCCGATACAGCCGTCATAGCTTCTGAGAAGCTTGTTGGTGTTGGTAAGTCCGAATGCACTGCTGCCTCTTGCCGTCACATGCGTGATGTCCTCCATCCAGATTGTCGTGTACTGCTCAACCTGCGGAAAGTTCAGCAGAAGCTCTCTTGACATGATTGCAATGTCACGCGGCGTTGTATAGTGCTCATCCGAATCCGTCAGACCACAGCAGTCCACAAAATGTGTGTTCTCCATGCCAAGTGCTGCCGCCCGCTCATTCATTTTCTGAACAAAAGCTTCTTCGCTTCCGCCTATGTATTCTGCCATGGCAACGGAAGCATCGTTCCCGGATGCCACTAGAATACATTTGAGCAAAGTGTCAACCGTCTGTTTTTCCCCTTCTTCCAGAAATACCTGCGAGCCGCCCATGGATTTGGCATGAGCACTTGTCACCACTTCATCCTGAAGCGTGATCTTCCCGCTCTTTATTGCTTCCATGATCAGCAGTGTGGTCATGATCTTGGTGACACTCGCCGGGCTTCGCCTTGTATCCGCCTCTTTTTCATACAGGATTTTCCCGGTCGTCAGCTCCATCAGGCAGGCTGCCGGTGATTCGATTTCCACGTTTTCTGCAAAACTCTGTCCTGGAAATGCAGCTGTCGTTCCGCCTGTGATGAGCACCAGTGCAAGCAGCAGGCTGATTCCCCTTGTTTTCCACTTTTTCATATAAAACGCTCCTGTTTTTCCTATATAAACAGTATAAGCAGGCATTTGCTCATGCATGACAGGTCCGATACATTTTTCGCATCTGTTTTTGGGGGCGGCAGCACACTTTTGCACATCATACATTCCTCTCATTTTCAGGATATAAAGAAAACCTCCGGCATCACTGCCAGAGGCTTCATTTGCACATATTAGTTGTATTTACGCTTACGCGCTGCTTCGGATTTCTTTTTTCTTCTTACGCTTGGTTTTTCGTAATGTTCTCTTTTACGAATCTCCTGCTGAATACCAGCCTTTGCGCAGTTTCTTTTGAAACGGCGTAAAGCACTGTCCAAAGTCTCGTTTTCTTTTACGATTACATTTGACATAAATTCACACCTAACCTCCCTCCAGTTGTAGATTGTGCATAATACAACTGTCTGGGTATTTTATTGCACTTCTGACATTATAGCATATTTTCTCGAAACGTCAAGATTTTTCTTCTTTTTTCTCGATGAAAATTTTGCTTATTTGATCTGATCTTCCAGAATTCCTGCTACGGCTGCGATCGCTTCCGGGATCTTATCCGGATTTTTGCCGCCGGCCTGTGCCATATTCGGTCTTCCGCCGCCGCCACCGCCGACGATCTGTGCGATGCCTTTGACCAGATTTCCGGCATGGGCACCCTGTTTCATTGCTCCGTCGGTTGCAGTTGCCATCAGGCATACTTTTCCGTCATTTGCAGATGCCAGTACTACGACACCTTCGCCCAGTTTTTCTTTGAGCTGGTCTCCAAGGTCACGCAGTCCGTTCATGTCAACGCCTTCCAGTGCAGCTGCCAGCAATTTCACACCTTTGACTTCGGTAACCTTGTCCATGACATTTCCAAGTGCTCCCTGTGCCATCTTGCTCTTCAGCGCTTCGTTCTCGCTGTGCAGGGATTTTACTTCTGCCTGCAGATGCTCGATCTTGTCGCATACTTCATGCGTTCCGGCTTTCAGAAGGGCTGCTGCTTTTGCCAGCTGTTCTTCTACATTTCTATAATATGCAAATACACCCTGACCGGTCAGTGCTTCGATACGTCTTACACCGGATGCAACACCTGCCTCGGATACGATCTTGAATGCCTGGATCTCGCCGGTATTTGCCACATGGGTACCGCCGCAGAGCTCGATGGAGAAGTCTCCCATGGATACAACACGTACGTTTTCGGAATATTTTTCTCCAAACAGTGCCATTGCTCCTGTTTTCTTGGCTTCGTCGATGTTCATGATCTTTGTCACAACCGGAAGGTTTGCCTGGATTTCTTTATTTACCAGTGCTTCTGTCTTTGCGATCTCTTCTGCTGTCATGGCCTCAAAATGTGTGAAGTCAAAACGCAGTCTGTCCGGAGTTACCAGGGAACCTTTCTGTTCTACATGGTTTCCGAGTACGGCTTTGAGTGCTTTCTGCAGCAGATGCGTTGCACTGTGGTTCTTGCAGGTATCTGCTCTTTCTTCCGGTGCAACTTCCAGTGTCACTTTGTCGCCGACTTTGAACATGCCCTTTGTCACATATCCAACATGTCCGATCTTGCCGCCCAGCAGTTTTATCGTTTCTTCTACTTTGAACTCAGCATCTGCGGTGCGGATCACACCGGTATCGCCTTCCTGTCCGCCCATGGTTGCATAGAACGGTGTCTGTTCTACGAAGATCGTTGCCTTGTCTCCGTCAGAAACGGCATCTACAACTTCTGTCTCCGTTGTAAGTACGGTGATGTCAGATTCATAAGAAAGCTTATCATATCCCACAAATTCGGATGTGATGGATGGATCGATTTCATCGTAAACGGTTGCATCTTTTCCCATGTAGTTGGATACTTTTCGTGAAGTTCTGGCTTTGACTCTCTGCTCTTCCATTGCAGCTTTGAAACCGTCCTCATCGATGCTGTATCCTTTCTCTTCCAGGATTTCTTTTGTCAGATCCAGCGGGAATCCATACGTATCATACAGCATAAATGCATTTGCTCCGGAAAGTACTTTCTCGCCTTTTCCTTTCATTTCTTCTTCCATACCGTTTAAGATGTCCAGACCCTGATCAATGGTCTTGCCGAATTTTTCTTCTTCTTTGGTCAGCACATTAAAAATGAACTCTTTCTTTTCTTCCAGTTCCGGATATCCGTCTTTGGAACCTTCGATGACAGTCTCACTCAGTCTGCTTAAGAAATTGCCTTCGATGCCAAGCATCTTTCCGTGGCGTGCCGCACGGCGGATCAGACGGCGCAGTACATAGCCGCGTCCTTCGTTTGACGGCATGATACCATCGGAGATCATAAAGGTAGCAGAACGGATATGGTCCGTGATCAGACGGATGGATACGTCTTTTGCATCATCCTGCTGATATTTTACATTTGCAAATTCACACACTTTGTTGCGAAGTGCCTGCAGAGTATCTACATCAAAAATAGAATCAACATCCTGAACAACAACGGCCAAACGTTCCAGCCCCATACCAGTATCGATGTTCTTCTGCTTCAGCTCGCTATAATTGCCTTTTCCGTCGTTCTCAAACTGGGTGAACACGTTATTCCATACTTCCATGTAACGGTCGCACTCACATCCGACGGTACATCCCGGTTTGCCGCAGCCGTATTTTTCACCGCGGTCATAGTAAATCTCAGAACACGGACCGCAAGGGCCTGCACCATGCTCCCAGAAGTTGTCTTCTTTTCCAAAACGGAAGATACGCTCCGGTGCAATGCCGATCTCTTTGTTCCAGATCTCGAACGCTTCCTCATCGTTCTCGTAAATAGACGGATACAGTCTTTCCGGGTCCAGTCCGACTACCTGGGTCAAAAACTCCCAGGACCAGGCGATCGCTTCGTGTTTGAAATAATCGCCGAAAGAGAAGTTACCCAGCATTTCAAAGAAGGTACCATGTCTTGCTGTCTTACCTACGTTCTCGATATCGCCTGTACGGATACATTTCTGGCAGGTTGTAACACGTGTTCTTGGCGGCTTTTCTGCTCCCGTAAAGTATGGTTTCAGAGGTGCCATACCGGAATTGATAATCAGAAGACTGTTATCATTGTGCGGAACCAGTGAAAAGCTCTTCATTGCCAGATGTCCCTTGCTCTCGAAAAATTCAAGGAACATTTTTCTAAGTTCATTTACTCCATATGCTTTCACAACAAATCCTCCTGTGTGATCTAAATCTGTTTTTCAGGCTGTATTTCTGCCTGCATTTTTGCGTCCTTGCGGTCACGCAGCACTTTTCCGAGACGGATTCCGCCATAGGATACACCTGCAAGGATCAGCATTTCTACAATGCTTGTGATAAAGGTTGTCAGTATTGCCATATCGCCACCTCCTGTGCTTTTTGCACGTACTTTAGTCAGCTTTTATCTGATGATAGCCTTTCTTGCCTTTTTTGATCAGAAGAACGCCGTCTTCATCAAAATCTGCACTGGTAAATACTTTTGCAAAATCCGTTACTTTTACATCATTGACAGAAACACCGCCCTGTGTTACCAGTCTTCTTGCTTCCGAACGGTTCTTTGCAAGTTTGGTATCCACCAGAAGTGTCAGGATATCTTTGCCTTCTTCCAGCTCTGCTGCCGGGTAAGAAGTAGTCGGGATATCTGCGGTCTTGCCGCCCTGTACAAACAGTGCTCTTGCAGCAGTCTGTGCTTTCTCTGCTTCTTCTTCGCCGTGTACGATCTTTGTAATCTCGTATGCCAGCACTTCTTTTGCTTTGTTGATCTCTGCACCTTCCAGTGCACCCAGTCTTCTTACTTCTTCCATCGGAAGGAATGTCAGAAGGCCTAAGCATTCTTCTACTTTGACATCTTCGATGTTTCTCCAGTACTGGTAGAATTCGTACGGGGAAGTCTTCTCCGGGTCCAGCCATACTGCACCCTTCATGGTCTTGCCCATCTTGATGCCCTCGCTGGTGGTCAGCAGCTTGAAGGTCAGGCCGTAAGCCGGTTTCTGTTCTTTTCTTCGGATCAGGTCAACACCGCCCAGAATGTTGGACCACTGGTCGTTTCCGCCAAGCTCCATCTGGCAGCCGTACAGCTGGTTCAGTTTCAGGAAATCGTAGGACTGCATCAGCATGTAGTTGAACTCGAAGAACGTCAGTCCTCTTTCCATTCTCTGTTTGTAGCACTCTGCAGTCAGCATTTTGTTGACTGAGAAATGTACCCCGATTTCACGCAGGAATTCTACATAATTCAGATCCAGCAGCCAGTCTGCATTGTTTGCGATGATCGCCTTGTCATTGTCAAAATCGATGAATCTGGAAAGCTGTTCATGGAAACGCTTTGCATTGTAATCGATCTTTTCTTTTGTCATCATATTTCGCATATCGGATTTGCCGGACGGGTCACCGATCATTGTGGTTCCGCCGCCAAGCAGGGCGATCGGTCTGTGACCTGCTCTCTGCATGTGCATCATTGCCATGATCGTCAGGAAATGTCCTGCGGTCAGGCTGTCTGCGGTTGCATCAAATCCAATGTAAAATGTTACCTTTTCTTTGCCCAGAAGCTCTCTGATCTCTGCTTCGTGCGTTGTCTGCTCAATAAATCCTCTTTCTTTCAGGACGTCAAATACGTTCTGTTCCATCGTTTGATTCCTCCTTAGACTTTTTGTTTTCCAAGGGCGTAAAAGCGTAGAAAGCCCTCGCCCTTCTTATACGAAAAGGACGAGAGCTGAAATCTCGTGTTACCACCTTTATTCACAGCCGGCTCACACCAGACTGCCTCAGTAAGTACTGCCATCGGAATCCTTTCATTAAAATCCTTTTGCTGTTCTTCGCAATTTTTTACCTATCCACAGCAATACTTTAACGTTGTTAACGGATGTCACTCCGCTGCAGCCTACTTACACTTCTGTGTTCGGTGCAGAGCTCCGGAATGTATTCGCAGGAACCGCATCTGTGCCTCTCACCGGCCGGCAACTCTCTGTTGTGCAGTTGTTCTGTTACTTCTTTCCTTCACAGCCTTTGCCTCATTTTTATGTCTCATGCGGATGTCAGAAAGATTCTGTTTTTCTCCCGTACTTCCACAATTTTGACATTATCCTCATTATAATAAGCGGGTTTTCATTTGTCAAGACTGCTTTCCGGTGTTCGCCCGGTTCCTGCGGTTTCTCATTTCCTTTTTATTATTGATTTTGAAAATTCTGCTCTTTTACAAGTTTATCTTTCAGATTTTCAAAATAAGTGTCCCATTCTTCCTGTGCTTCTTCTGAGGAAGAATCTACCGCTTTCTCATTATACTCATCATTTAACGCTGACACATAATTCTGGATCGGCAGCTGTTTCTGGTATACGGTAAATTCATATGCCCAGTAATCATCCTCCGAATCAAACTGGTCGATCACGTCTTGAATATCTTCGCTGTTGTCCACGCTTTCGAGCTGTAGCTTCATATCTTCTATATATGCCTGCACCTGCTCATCCGTCACAGAATAGCCGTTTTTGACTGCCGCTGCGTAAAGTGCATTGTACTGCTTGATCTCTTTATCCGCATCTTTCGCCGCCTGCCCGTCATCTTCACTTTTTAATTTATAAAAAGATTTGACCTGCTCGTATTCTTTCATCGTGATTGAGACATCTTTTCCGACTGCATAGAGCGGTTCGTCGTCTGCACTCTGTGTGTTTATTTTTTCTTCATCTGCCGACTGTTTTAAAATTTCACCCCAAAGTGCCGAAACCGATTTTCCCTGATTTCCTGCATAAACTGCCGAAACAGAAAGAACTGCCACCAGAGCTGCGGCTGCGATACCCGCTGCAAGTTTTCTTTTTTTCATATAGATCCAACCTTTCCTACTATTTTGTTTTGAGTGCAAATGATATAGAACCAGAATATGTAGGTATAACTGCTCCTGTACAGCATACCCAAAACGGATAATTCACTTTCGCTTTTGTAGCTCTTTTATACTTTTTACTACCAGTATTAACGTACGAATCATATCTATTCCACTTTGATCCATCATATATACCTGCTTCTTTTGTCCACGTACTAAATGTTTTTATATTTCTTTCACTTCCTCTGAAGAAAGTTCTTCTTTTTCAATTTTTCCACGAATCTCACTTTTATGAATAGTATAATATTTTTCACCTTCTTTCAAAATATATGTATTCTTCGTTGTCATCTCTTCAATTCCTTCCCCTGTTATAATTTCTTCTTCCGCTGGATAATATGCTGGTGTTATCATAATTACATAGGAAAAAATCATCATTATCAAAAACATAGCAAGACATTTCATTTTTTGACTTTTCTTTGTTTTATTTTTTCGATTTTTATAAATAATTTCAAACCTTTCCTTTAATTCTTTTCCGTTTCGATTTGTCAACTGAACTCCATATAAAATACCACTGTTGTTCTTTTTTTCTATATTTTTTAAAGCTTTGACAATAGTCTCCAAATATGTTATCTGCTCTATCTGCTCAAGATTTTCTGTCACAGTCAGGTCACACCGAATCTCAAGATTCTTTTCTAACATATCCTGCATTTTATAAACTAATGGATTCCACCAGCACAGGCAACGACAAATCTGTGTTAACCATTTTATGTATAAATCTCCATTAGCAAAATGAGTGCACTCGTGAAGTAAAATGTAGTATAATTCTTCCTCTGAATATTCACATTTAGGCAAGTAAATGTTCAATCGGAATATTCCTTCTGCACATGGAATCGCAATGGCTGAATTCCGATACACTGATATTTTCTTTTTTATCTTTTTTTTCAGTTTTATTTGTTCAATGACAGGCTCACACATTTCATCTATCACTGAACATTTTTGAAACAGTCGATGCATTTGTCGATATTCCGTAAAATATCTCAACATTAAAATAATCGCTATCGCACTCCAAAAAATAACAATTCCATTCGCTATATTAAAATCTACCCCTAAAAAACTATGCTCTTCAAGACCTAAAACATTATTAACGACCGGAAAAACTCCTTTTGATATTGGAATCCCTATTGATGGTTGAAAATCAACAGGAAATAACATTCGAATAACTCCCAATAAATAAAATATCAGTATTATTTGAATTCCTTTTCTGCTTGTATATGCCTTTTTCTTTTCCATCACAAAAACAACGGAAATAAAAATGATATTCCACAAAATCGCCATAGATAAAGAAGCAATATCCAATCTCATATCTTACTGTCCTTCTTTTAATTTCTGAATAATTTCTTCCAGTTCCGATATTGTTTGTTCAATATCCGCATTTTCTTTTGCCAAAGCCACCATCACCTGTTTCGTTGAACTTTTTCCTTCACTTTTTTTCATGATAAGCTTTGCAAGATACTCTTCTCTTGTCAAAGTCGGCATCAATTTTCTTGCATATTGTCGTCCATATTGTTTCATGCCACATTCTTTCAAATACCCATTTTGAATAAGAGAACGTAAAATGTTATGAACAAGTCCGTTTGTCCATGTTGCTTTCACCCTCATTTCAACAATGTCTACACTGGTTAACATTTTTTTACTATCCCAAAAAATATCCATCATCTGTCCTTCACTTTTTGTAAGCTCTTTCATTTTTTCTCACTTTCATTCATTTAGTTTATTATTAATTTAAATTATTTACTGTGGTTTTATTTTAATTTTTTTAATTTCATTTGTCAAGTCTAAAAATACCAATATTCTTCTATAAATAAGCATTTTAATAATTTTGTACAAAAAAGACATCTTATTTTCATGAATTATATGGCAAAAGTAATAAAACAAATATTTACAACAATCATAAAAAAAGGTGTCTCTTGCAATTACAATACATTATTTTTATTTATATAACCTGTTTAAGCATTTAAACTTATGCAAATTTTAGTCAGGTCAACTGATAACAAAAAGAATCTTTAATTACAACGCTATCTATAAAAAATAAAAACTCCATATCATCTGTGTTTAATTTATTTGAAAAAATAAAACTAACAGAAAAATGGTGCTTGATCTAACAACCAAACACCACTTTGAACTTAGAAATAGTACTAAATGTAATCTGTTTTGAAATAACAGTTGTCCAGTTTCAAACCGATACTATCTATTCTATTTTTTCTGCAACCATCTCATCAGCAACTTGTCTGATAATTTTTCCCAACAAAAAATCGTTATAACATCAACTCTCACTGATATTATAACGATTTCCTTTTTGCTTCTTCTACTTTCTCTCACATTTTTCGATTTTCAGATCCGGATAAACGGTATAACCCCATTTTTTTGCATTGCGGTTCAGGCTGTACTGTCCAAATGCATCTTCTGTAATCTCAAACGCAAAGGCATGTTCCAGCCAGGCATGCCGCCACTGTCTTCCGCCGCCCATCGGTTCCACGGCCGCCAGCTCTGCCACATATTCTCCTTTTGCAAGGCTTGTGGTATCAAAGTGAATCCTCACGCTCGCCGAAGTATTTTTTTCAAAAGCTCCAATCCCTTCGGAAACGGATGTGCCCACTGCCTGGCCATCCATACTGTGGATGGTACAGCGAAGATGCAGATCTGCAATCGCTTCCTGCACTCGAAATGCCACGGAAAATCCGATTCCTTCTTTTGCCGTTACCTGATTGCTCTTCTTGATATCAAGGCTTGTAAACTGCATTTTTCCGGTGGTCCTGCGGTCATTTGCATCTGCTTCATAAGTATAGTGTAATTTCATCTGCACAACATCACCCAGATATTTTGCGATCGCCTCTTCCGGTTCGCCGTCAAAAACAAGATGTCCTTTCTCCAGGACAATGCAGCGGTTGCAGAGTGTGCGGATGGTTTCCATATTGTGGGATACATAGAGAATAGTTTTCTGCTCATCGTTTGAGAGCTGTGTCATTTTATCCAGACATTTCTTCTGAAAATGCATATCTCCAACTGCTAAAACTTCGTCCATCAAAAGCAGTTCGGAATTTAAATGTGCCGCTACAGCAAATGCCAGTTTCACGTACATCCCGCTGGAATAACGTTTGACCGGAGTATCGATAAATTCTTCACATTCGGAAAATGCAATGATCTGATCGATACAGGCATCGATCTCCTGTCGTTTCATTCCGAGGATGGCTCCGTTCAGATAAATATTCTCCCGCCCGGTCAGTTCTCCGTGAAACCCGGTTCCTACTTCGAGCATACTGGAAATCCTTCCCTTTACGCCGATGGCTCCTTCGGTGGGTGCCGTCACACGTGCCAGCAGTTTAAACAGTGTTGATTTTCCTGCACCATTTGCACCGATCACACCGATCCGTTCTCCTCTGTGCACATCAAAGGAAACATCTTCCAGTGCATAAAAACACTCTTTTGAAGTATATTCTCTGCGTCCGATCCGCTGATTTGGATCGGGTTTCCCACGTTTTCTTGCCCACCAGCTCTGGAGATCCCTCTGAAGTGTCCCCCGTCCGATCACGCCAAGCCGATATTCTTTTGAGAGATGGCGGATACGGATCACAACTTCTTTTTCTTCCATTTCTTTTCCCTTTCTGAGCCCCGGCATAAATGCTGCTCGCTGTACGCCTGGCAATTTTCCATGCTATGATGCTAGACGGTATCCATAAAATTTCGCTGTGTTTTATTGAACATCACCGTTCCGACAAACAAAATCAGCAGGATGATCCCCAGCCCGATCATCAGGTTCGGTATGGAAACAATGCCGCTTCCAAGCCAGCCATAACGGAAACATTCCACAATGTACGCAACCGGGTTCAGACTAAGCAGTATTCTCCATTTTCCCGGAATCTGTGAAAGCGGATAAACAATCGGACTGGCATACATCCACAGCTGAACCCCAAATCCGACCAACACCTGAAGATCGCGGTATTTTGCCGTCAGGGATGCCAGGATCATTCCGGTGCCAATTGCGAGCAATGCCAGCATCACAAGCAAGACCGGTGTCATCAGACACAGCCAGGTGATTCTTACTTGACCGCTTCCAAGGCTGCAAAACAACAGGATCAGAAACAGCAGGAACTGTGCACCGAATGTGATCAGTTTAGAGACAGCGGATGATGCCGGAACAACAATCCTTGGAAAATATACTTTTCCAAACAGTCCGGCATTACCAATAAAGGTACTCGATGCCGCACTTAAGCAGCTTGAAAAATAGTTCCACAGAATATTGCCTGCCATATAAAACAAAAATGCAGGCGTCCCATCGGTGGATATTCCGGCGATCCTGCCAAAGATCAGACTGAACATCCCCGTTGTCAAAAGCGGGCTTAACAGTATCCACGCCGGGCCCAAAATGGTCTGTTTGTACATCGTTTTGAAATCTCTCCGCACAAACAGAAACAGCAGATCCCGGTATTCCCAAAGTTCTTTTATCGGAAAATGAAATGCCGAAGCATAAGGGCGTATCTCCATCGTCCAGTCGTCTGATCCAAGATCGACTTTTTCTGCCTGTCTCATAATTTATACTCCCTCATCCACAATGAGATCCGTTCCGTCTGCCGCCGTGGTCGCAAGGGTATCGCAGCGTTCGTTTTCCGGGTGTCCGTCATGTCCTTTTACCCAGATAAAAGTCACCTGATGCGGCTCCTTTGCTTTCAGCAGGCGTTTCCAGAGATCTGTATTTTTAACAGGTTCATTTTTGCCTCGTTTCCAGCCTTTTTTCAGCCAGCCGTCAATCCAGTGTTGATTAAAGGCATCGGTCAGATATTTGGAGTCCGAATAAAGCTGCACTTCGCATGGTCTGGTCAGCTTTTCCAAACCGGTGATTGCTGCCATCAGTTCCATGCGGTTGTTGGTCGTCCGTACATATCCCTGGCTGTATTCCCGCTCATGCAGCACACCTTTGCTGTCGATATATTGCAGGATTGTTCCGTAACCGCCCGGTCCGTCCGGGTTTCCTCTTGCTGCACCATCTGTAAAAATTTTTACAAACATCTTTTTCCTCCTAGTGAACTACTTTTCTAAGATAAGGTCACAGAAAGCCGCCAATCCCCGGGACGGCGGCTTTCTTTTCAGAGACCTGGGATATCAGGAAGCTATCCTTTCCCAGTCCTCTTACATACTCTTTAGCAAAGATCATAAATAGAGTAGATCAGTTTCTCGGAATCATCCCATCCAAGGCATGGGTCTGTGATGGATTTGCCGTAGATGTGCGGTACACATCCAATCTTCTGATTTCCACCTTCGATGTAACTTTCGATCATCACACCTTTTACCAGTGTTTTGATGTGTGGATTCAGGTTGCGGCTGTGAAGCACTTCGTTCACGATACGAACCTGTTCTGCATACTGTTTGTTGGAGTTGGAGTGGTTTGCATCCACAACAACAGCCGGGTTTTTGAGATTTCTCTCTTTATAGAGACGGTCTACCAGGTTCAGGTCTTCATAGTGGTAGTTCGGGATGCAGTTGCCGTGTTTGTTTACAGCTCCACGTAAAATGGTATGTGCCAGTTCGTTTCCGGTTGTCTTCACTTCCCAGGAACGGTAAATAAAGCTGTGGCTGCACTGTGCTGCAACAACAGAGTTGAGCATAACGCTTAAGTCGCCGCTGGTCGGGTTCTTCATACCGGCCGGTACGTCCATGCCGCTGACTACCAGACGATGCTGCTGGTCTTCTACAGAACGTGCTCCAATCGCTACATAAGAAAGCAGGTCAGATAAGTATCTGTAGTTTTCCGGGTACAGCATTTCATCTGCTGCGGTAAGACCGGTCTGCTCGATTGCATGAATATGCATTTTACGGATTGCCAGAAGTCCTGCCAGCAGGTCCGGTTTTTTCTCCGGGTCCGGCTGATGCATCATTCCTTTATATCCTTCACCTGTTGTACGCGGTTTGTTTGTATAAATACGCGGAATCAGGATCAGCTTGTCGCCGACTTTTTCATTTACTTTTGCCAGGCGGCCTGCATAATCCAGAACTGCCTCTTCATTATCTGCAGAACAAGGTCCGATGATCACCAGGAATTTATCGGATTCTCCGGTAAACACCTTGCGGATCTCCTCATCTCTTGCTTTTTTGATTGCTGCCAGTTCTTCTGACAGAGGATATTTTTCTCTGATCTCCTGCGGAGTCGGTAATTTTTTGATAAATTCGAAACTCATGTCATTCTCCTCATCTGTTTTATTCTAAATTCAGCTTTCGTGCCTGCTTTTTAAAAGCAGGAATTCTATTTTCTTCTGATACCGAAAGCAGACTTTTCCACGAAACGATATCCACGAAAACAATTCCAGTCTATTATATCACAACTTGTATAAATATCCACCCTGTTTTATTCGCTAAAAATTATGGAATTATGATCTTATTCTTTAAAAATATTTCGTTTTGTGATGAAATAAGCGAAATTGTGTCTATAAATTGTAGGCGAAAGGTCATCGTTCCACCCTGTGCCTGAGCTGTTTTTTCTGCCGCAAGCTCCCCTGCCAAACCGACAAATGCACAGCACGCCGCCACACTTTCCAGCGAATTTTCGATTGAAAGAAAGGCTCCTAAAAGTGCCGAGGACATACACCCGCTGCCTGTGATCCTTGCCATCAGCGGATCACCGTTCTTACAGTACCACAGACGTTCGCCGTCCGTCAGAATGTCCGTCTCTCCGGATGCCCACAGAAACAGTCTGTTCTGTCTGGCAAATTCCTGCATTGCCTGTGTATCGATCTGCTGCTGCATGGCATCCACCCCGACAACCGTTCTGTCATTTTTGATCAGTGCCGCAATCTCCGAATAATTACCTCGGATGCAGTCCGCCCCGGCTTTTTTTATCAGCTCAATACATTTTGTCCTGCGGTAAGTGGAGCCGGATACACCGACCGGATCGATCACGATCGGATGCCCCAGCTTTGTTGCCATAAGTGCCGCACTTTTCATCGCTTCATAATCCGCAATCGCCCCGAAATTGCAGACCAGTGCATCACACCCCGCGGAAATCTCAGCAGCCTCCTGCGGATGATGTGCCATGGTCGGGGACGCACCGGCTGCCAGCAAAATGTTGGCACAGTCATTGACGGTCACTGCATTGGTGATGCACTGCACCAGCGGACGCCTGTTTTGTATTTCCTGATGCAGCGAAGCAATCTTTTCCGCAAAAATTCCGGTATTTTTCTGATCTGAAATCTCCATCCGCATCTACACTTCTCCGTTCTGCAGCTTAGCAAGCACACCCATTTTCGCCATCGAAACGGTTATCACAGCTGCCAGGACCGTACCGCCGCAGGTACTGACAAGGAACGGCACAACAAATGTAAACAGTGCTGCACTTTGATTTCCTATGATCAGAGATGCCACCGGATAAGAAAGCATGCCGCCGATGATGCCCGTTCCAAACACTTCTCCGATGTAGGCAAACGGCAGTTTTTTCCCATAGCGATACAAAAGTCCGCCAAGCAGTGCCCCGCACATGCTTCCAGGGAATGCCAGCGGGCTTCCAAGCCCGGTCAGATTGCGGATCAGTGCCGCTAAAAATGCCTGTCCAAGTCCCCACCACGGTCCGACTGTCACTGCACACAGAACGTTGACCAGATGCTGCACGGGTGCACATTTTGACCCGAATATAGGGAAGGAAAACATACTGCCGACCACTGCGATCGCCGTAAACAGAGCCGTCAGTGTCAGCTTTTCAATTCTGCTCCTGCTGTTGTATTTCTCGTTGTATGAATGATTATTCATCTTATTATTTTTCTTTTTTGCGTTATCCATGTTACCACTCTTCCTTTATCGCAAATCCATGATTCATCGGACCACTGCCAAATCCAAGATCCAGCATCGCTGCCAGTGCCCCGGAAATATAGCGTTTTGCCGCCTCGACCGAAGTTTCCAGATCTCTGCCCTTCGCAAGATTGGATGCGATTGCAGAAGAAAACGTACATCCGGTTCCGTGCGTGTTTGGATTGTCGATCCGCACTCCATGGAACCACACCGGCTTCTTATCCTTCTGCCAGAGCAGATCGCTGGCATCGTTTTTCTGATGACCGCCCTTTAAAAGAACGGAGCATCCATACCGTGTTCCGATCACTTCTGCTGCTTTTTCCATATCCTGCACTGTCTCGATCTCCATATCCGCCAGCACTTCTGCCTCCGGAATGTTCGGCGTGATCACCGTTGCCAGCGGGAACAGCTTTTCTTTTAACGTCTCGATGGCCTCCTCACTGATCAGTCTTGCTCCGCTTGTAGAAACCATGACCGGATCGACCACGATATTTTCCGCCTGATACTCCGTCAGTTTCCCGGCGATCGTCCGAATCAGATCTGCGGAGGCAACCATGCCGGTCTTTACCGCATCCGGCCGGATATCTGTAAAAATGCAGTCCAGCTGCTCTGCCAGAAACTGCGGTGTCACTTCCATAATATCTGCTACTTTTGTGGTATTCTGTGCCGTCAGTGCCGTGATCGCACTCATCGCATACACACCATTTGCCATCATTGTCTTGATGTCCGCCTGGATACCGGCTCCGCCGCCAGAATCGCTTCCGGCGATTGTAAGTGCTGTTTTCATTTTCATATGCATTCCTCTTTCTGTTTCAGGTGAATTTGCTTTTATCTTTTATTCACAGATCCTGTCTGCTTTCTCTCGCAGATCTTCTGCCGCTTTTTTGATATCTTCACAGGCAAACAGACCACTCACCACTGCCACACCTGCCATTTTCCTGCCTTTCAGCAAAAGAATGTTGCCGCCGTCAATGCCTCCGATTGCCACCACCGGGATCTTCACGCTCTCGCAGATTTCCTGTAAAAGTGCATGATTCATCGGTTTTGCATCTTTTTTGGTGCTGGTTCCAAACACGGCTCCGCTGCCAAGATAATCTGCCCCGGCCGCTTCCGCTGCCTTTGCCTGCTCCACCGTCTTTGCCGTCACACCGATGATCTTTTCCTTTCCAAGGATGGCTCTCGCCTTTTCCACCCCCATGTCCGACTGACCGATGTGCACGCCGTCCGCCCCGACTTTTGCCGCCAGTGCCACGTTGTCATTGATGATCAGATTTACGTTGTATTTATGGCAAAGCTCCAGCAGTTCTTTTGCCTCCTGCTCAAAATCCGCTTCCGAAAGTTCCTTTTCCCGCAGCTGCACCAAAGTCACGCCGCCTTTTAATGCCTTTTCCACCTGTTCATACAGGGTTTCTCCATGAAGCCAGCTACGGTCTGTCACTGCATAGAGTCTTAAACTTTTTTTTGTAAAATTCACGCCATCGCCTCCCGATTTTTCTGCTGCTCCGTTTCATTTTATACCGCAGCCCTCCTTTCTGTCCACAGAATTTTCCGCAAAAAACTTTGACCAGTACTTTTTTTTATTATATAATGATGCCAGGGTTAAAAGGTCTAAATCCACATGAGCTTGCTCATAGGTGGATGAAAGACCTTGGAACCCGCCCCGATATGAGCATAAAAGTGGGATGATAATCCCACGATATGCGAATACTGGGGAGGATTGTGGGAGTGCAACGCACGGAACAATCCGTAGGCATCATAGTTGGGGACTTTTGACACCCACATCATAATGATGCCAGGGTTAAAAAATCAAAATGCCCATATTATGTAACACAGGAGTAGAACATGTCAAACGATAAAAAACCTTATTTTCCGCTTTTTGTAGATTTAAATGAGAAACAGATCGTCGTAGTCGGTGCCGGAACGATCGCCAAGAGACGCATCCGCACACTGGTTTCTTTTACCAACCATCTCACAGTCATTGCACCGGAAGTCAACCGGGAGCTTCTGGATATGGAGAAAGCCGGGATGCTCAGGATCAAAAGAAAAAACTACGAACGCGAAGATATTTATGATGCCGATTATGTGATTGCTGCCACAAACGACCATCAGATCAATTCAGACATCTACAGTGCATGCAAATGCATGGGGATCACCGTAAATGTCTGTAGTGATAAAACAAAATGTGATTTTTATTTTCCGGGCATCGTACAGAACGGCAACGTTGTCGTCGGCGTGACCGCCAGCGGCTCCGACCATAAAGAAGCCCGCAAAACCGTCGAAAAGATTCGCAGCATTTTCCCGGAAGAAGAATTAAAATAATTTCCGATATCCATTACTATCTGTAACTTTCTGTTTATGGCTCATCCAGGCATTAATCTGCCCGCGGATGTGCCTTCTTATAGGAAGCTCTGACTTTTCCTGCTGCCATCTCCATATAGATCTGCGTTGTCGAGATGTCCGAGTGGCCCAACATCTCCTGCACATCGCGAAGGTCGGCTCCGTTTTCCACCAGATGTGCCGCAAAACTGTGACGGAAGGTGTGCGGCGTAATATCTTCTTCAATCCCGGCTTTCCTTGCATACTCTTTTAGATTTTTCCAGAATCCCTGTCTGCTCATCGAATTTCCCTGACAGTTCACAAACAGATAATTCCCTTTTTTTCCGCAAAGCAGCCTGTCTCTTGCTTCTTTCAGATAAAATTTCAGTGCTTCTTTTGCTTTTCCGCCAAGCGGGATCACCCGCAAACGCTCTGCATCACGGCAGACAACATACTCCAGGCTGAAATTGACATCTTCCATCTGCACTGCGATCAGCTCCGACACCCGCATTCCGGTTGCATATAAAAGCTCCAGCATCGCTTTGTCACGGATGCCTTTGGCTGTGTTTCGTGACGGCTGCTCCAAAAGCCGTGTCACCTGCTCCTGCGTCAGCACGCCCGGCACCCGCTTCTCGATATGCGGTGCCTTGATTGTTCTGGTCGGATCTTTCTCGATCAGCCTGCGTCCAAATGCATAGTGAAAATATGCCTTCATGGATGCCACATTTCTGGATACAGTTGAAATCGAAAATCCCTCTTTCTCCAGATAAAGGATGTAAGAATTCAGACTGATCGGCGTGACATCATCCGTCTTTTTGATGCCTTTTCCGTCGAGAAACTGAAACATTCTTTCCAGATCCCGGCAGTAAGAAGACACAGTACTTTTGGATGCATTCCGCTCATTTGTCAGATATGTAATAAAATCCGGCATTACCTGTTCCATCGTTTCCCTCCCTGTTGCATAAAATCTCTGTTTTTGTGATGTGCTTCTCAAAAAATGCCATTCAGACTGTTCCGTTCTTTGCACTCACATGGCACTCTGCGTTCACATAAACCACAACGCAAGGTCACAAAAACACTAAATTCCAATCTATTCCATATTTCCAAGTATAATCATTTTTTTGTTGCTTGCAAATAGGGAAAAATGCCGAAATTTTGGGGTTTTTTGTTCCTACAACATCCTGATTCTCCCTTTGTTTTTCTACCAGATATAGTGATTATTTTACATAACTTTGCTGTTCTTTTAGTAAACAATTCTTAAAATCATCTGAACAAGCCCGGAGCCTGCGTAACTTTCCGTCAAAATTCCCAAAAAAAGTACCGACAAAGCCACAAAAAAGCACAGAAAATACCGCCTGTTGTTCTTCCCTGCCGTCCCGATCTTCCGAAGATACGCAAACTGTCTGCTTTTTTTGTCTGCTTCTTCCATCATCCACAGAAACAGCGGCACATAGATCAGGATCTGCGGCACCTGAAATAAAAGTCCCAGTCCGATCCCGGCAATCCCCATACCGGCAAACGCCTGTGCCAGAAATAAAGTCCCGATCACGCCCCAGACTGCCGGAAACAGATAAATACAGAATCTTCCCACCGTGCTGAATCCGAGTGCCCACAAAAGCAGCAGCCATTTCCCCCTCTCTTTTGCCACGATCAGCATCAGTTTTCTGCGATCAATATCCAGATAGGCATATTCTTTTAAATAGTACGGACTGAAAATCCCGGCTGCACCGTTGCCGGTTCTGCATTTTACTGCAAGAAAAATCCCCGCCAGAATCCCTGTCAGCATCGATATCGCACAGAAAAGAAGAAATTTTTGATCCGGCTTTTTCAATCGCATGATCTGCACCCTACTTTCACTGTTTTATAGCTTCTCCGTTCCGGTCAATACAAAGCCATTGTCCGTGGAACATTCAAGAATGCCTTCGGCCTCCTTGCGAAGCGTTTATCTTTCCTTCTACTTTATACAGTACGCTGCATGTTTTATGCCTGAAACTGAGCAAAACTGCTTCCTTCATTGCAAAACAACGTGAACTACCCATTGTCTAAAGCCAATCCCTGCCCTATATTGTTATTTTTATGCTATTTGTCTTAATCCTTCTTCCAGTATATTTTTTGCTGCGTTGATATCCCTGTCATGATTTGTTCCACAGACAGGACATGTCCATTCCCTTACTGATAGATTTTTTGTCTCTGTATTTTGGTATCCACAGACTGAACACAGCTGACTACTGGCATAGAATCTATCTATTTTGACATATTTCCTGCCATTCCACTTTGCCTTATATTCTAACTG
>NZ_WQNP01000158.1:0-212 GCF_018783905.1 Ruminococcus sp. MCC718 | reverse complement strand
CATATATGGTATGTTGTATAGCTCTTCATCAGGTTTACAATCTTACTAATAGACATTGTTGGTTCTGTCTCTATCATATAGTGAATGTGGCCTTTATCTGTTTTCATATATCTTATTATCACACTGTGTCTCTGACATATCTCATACGAAAACTGTTTTATATCATCTGATATCTGCCTCGAAACCAGTAATTTCTTCCTATATTTACAGAC
>NZ_WQNP01000157.1:0-622 GCF_018783905.1 Ruminococcus sp. MCC718 | reverse complement strand
CAGGTTATTAGTATAGAATAATATTGAAAGGAAGTGATGCTTTGAGTAAATATTATTCTATACATGAATTTTCAAAAATTATAGGTGTATCTGCACAAACGTTGCGAAATTGGGATTCTAACGGAAAACTTCATCCGCATCATACTACAATAAGTGGATATAGATATTATTCTGATGAACAGCTCAGCCAAGTAATGAATGTAAAGCCTAAAAATCGCATTACAATTGGATATTGTCGTGTTTCAAGTCATAAGCAAAAGGATGATTTAGAACGACAGATTGATAATGTGAAAACATATCTTATGGCAAAAGGACAACCGTTTGAGATAATAAGTGATATTGGTTCTGGCATTAACTACAAGAAAAAAGGACTTCGGGAACTAATCAAACGCATTTCGCAAAATCAAGTTGAAAAGGTTGTTGTTTTGTATAAAGACAGGCTTTTAGGTTTGGGTTTTGAGTTGGTAGAATATATAGCTTCGCTATATAACTGTGAAATTGAGATTATTGACAATACGGAAAAATCTGAGCAACAAGAACTCGTTGAAGATTTAGTACAAATAATCACAGTATTCAGTTGTAAGCTACAAGGAAAACGAGCGAATAAAGCTAAGAAACTTGT
>NZ_WQNP01000156.1:0-280 GCF_018783905.1 Ruminococcus sp. MCC718 | reverse complement strand
CTTTTTTCAGGGTGCGTCCATGACACCAATACTGCTTGCCTTTCGGCTATGCAGCTACTTTTATTATATCTGGTTTTTTTAGTCCGGTTACGGACAGTTCCTTCTGTTTTCCGGATACGGAAAGATATTTCCGCAGGATATTAAATGCGCCTACCGCATCTGCATTGTATCTTACTCCGTCAGTTACATACATGCCCCGTTCTTTTCGGTTTGATGCTTCTGCATATCTTTTTGATACTTCTGGTGATAACGGGCTGCACTGGCTGGTATAGCTTTCTTC
>NZ_WQNP01000155.1:0-1938 GCF_018783905.1 Ruminococcus sp. MCC718 | reverse complement strand
TCATTCCCATTACTGTCACGATATAATTCGTGCATGGAAAAATCCAGACCTAAAAAACGCTGCATCTCCTTTTCCTGTACTTGATCTTCGTACTGAAAAAGAATACTTGCATAGTATTTTCCGCCTGGTGTCTGGCTTACTGTCACAGATTTCAGTCTGTATCCATTCAGAACAGCTCTGTGCTGTTTTAATCTGACTTGTCCGATCTTAGGCAATTTCAAATATCCATTCGATATGGTTATGTTTCCATTGATGCAGATCGTTGAATAGCTGCTTTTATTACGCTTTTTGGATTTGAACCTTGGGAAACCTGTTTTTGGCTGTTTGAAAAAATTCTGGAACGCCGTATCAAGATGTCGGAGCGATTGTTGCAATGCGATACTGTCGACTTCCCGTAAAAATGCATATGCTTCCGTTTTCTTCATCTCAGCCATTTCTTTTGCACAAACAGTGTAGGTTACATTGGCTTTGTTTTCTTCATACTGCCTGATCTTTCGGTCAAGCCAGTGGTTGTACACCATCCTCACACAGCCGAACGTCCTGGAGAACAAAATTTTCTGTGCATCATTAGGATATATTCTGAATTTATAGGCTCTGTTTGCCACGCGGTCACTTCCTTTTTCGTTCCTTTTCTCCCTGGCTTTCTATGTATTTTTTGAGTACTTCAATGGGTGTACCACCGGTTGTAAGCAGACAAAAACTCTGACTCCAGAAACGTTCTTTCCACAACTTTTGCCGTATCTGTGGAAATTCCTTCTTAAGAAGTCTGCTACTTGCACTTTTATATGCATTTATGAACTTGCTTATTTCCGTATTTGGGTGTGCCCTGAAAAGTATATGTACATGGTCTTTGTCGTGATTCCATTCTTCAAGAGTGATATTGTAATTTGGAGCAATATACTCAAAGATCTCTTTTGCCCTGCCAGACATAGTATCATCAAAAACCTGTCTGCGATACTTGACCACAAGCACAAGATGATAGTGCAGCAGGAATACTGAATGTGCATTATTATCTAAATCCATTGTATTTCACCATTTCTTTATGATTCGACTGAATATATTATACTATGATTAGAACACAATATCAAGAGGATAATGGCAGCAATTCATCTCCCACCTTAGAGGTCGGAGTCTTCTTGCTGAAAGAAGATAAATTCTGTAATCTTCTCAACACACTTCTGCAGTTCTTCATTCTGAAAACGCTTTTTTATTCCTGCCTTCTCCAGGTTTTCTTCCGAAAAATCAGCACTGTCTGCCAGAAAACGCCGACACATCTCATCATAATTCGGCTTTATCTGACTGCGTTCCCGATCCAAGGCCCTTGCCAGACGCATCCCGTCCTCAACCTCGACATAAATCGGCACAATTCGTTCTGCCCCATAATAATCCCGCAGTTTTTCATAGGAAACCAATGTTCCGATTGCCAGATAATCTTTTGTATCCAGATCTGTCTGCTCATCGTCTACCGTAAAATATTTCCAGACTCCGCCAACGACCTGATATGCCCGCAGCTCAATCACCTTCCCGGCATCCTGAAACTCCGAAAGCCTCTCTTCATCCACAAAATGATACTGCACGCCATCTGTCTCATTCGCTCTTGCCGGTCTTGTTGTATACAGTACGATCTGGTGCAGATTTAATTCCTTTTTTTTCAATATTTCCTTAAAAATCGTGTCTTTTCCAGATGAACTTTTGCCCATCATATAAAATATTTTTCCCATATTTTTCCTTACCTGTTTCCAAGAATACTTCTGATATTTTTGTTGTTCACCGCCTGCAGGCGGGAATCTCCTCACGTCTGATATAACAATGCCCCGAACAGTTGAGGGCATTCTGTTTCGTAATCTCATATCTGATAGTGAACTACTCGGTAACTGAGTTACCAGAGCATCTGAAATCTGGCGGGATACCGTCTTTTTTCAGGGTGCGTCCATGACA
>NZ_WQNP01000154.1:0-298 GCF_018783905.1 Ruminococcus sp. MCC718 | reverse complement strand
ATCTGGCGGGATACCGTCTTTTTTCAGGGTGCGTCCATGACACCAATACTGCTTGCCTTTCGGCTATGCAGCTACTTTTACTATTTCTGGATTTTTTAGTCCGGCTACGGACAGTTTCTTATGCTTTCCGGATACGGAAAGATATTTTCGCAGGATATTAAATGCGCCTACTGCATCTGCATTGTATCTTTCTCCGTCAGTTATATACATACCCCGCACTTTTCGGTTTGATGCTTCTGCATATCTTTTTGATACTTCTGGTGATAACGGGCTGCACTGGCTGGTATAGCTTTCTTCC
>NZ_WQNP01000023.1:0-50851 GCF_018783905.1 Ruminococcus sp. MCC718 | reverse complement strand
GCGTGTCAGGAGATTGTTTTCGAATCATCATGGCGTTATATATTTTATAAAATCATTTCTATGGCGTTCATTTGCACATTTACACAAACCTCCGCCACAACTTTTTATTGTTCTTTCTTTGGCATCTCTTTTTTATACTACTGAACCGAAATTTCCACATCATTTACAACAAGCGTCTCCACCTGGCTCCAGTCCACCATGCGGTTAAACACGATCTTGATGGTATCTCCGTTTTCCATTTCGCCGCAGACATAGTTTGTGTTGTCCACATTTTCATCCAGAACGGTGTATTCGCTTCCGTCTTTGTATTTCAGCACCAGTTTTTTCAGATAATATGGATCTACAAAGGTCTGTCCATCTTCTTTCTGGATCTCATCGTCCAGTCCAAATCCATTTGCCAGATTTAGGGAAAGTGAGATTGCTGAATAAGCAAACTGTTCTTTGTTGTTTTCTGGATTCACTGCACTGGTCAGCGGCATTTTTCCGATACCAAGTGCAATGTCTTCTTTCTGCGTAGCCATATCATTATCTTTCAGTTCTGAAACTGGTTTTCCATACTGCTCCAGATGAAATTTAAGATCGGTATTCTTAGCAGAGCAGACATAGCTGGAATAAAGATAATAACAGGTGTCGCTGCTCTTTTTGCTGTCGATCGTCATTTTGTCTGCTACAAGGCTCTCATCTGCACCTTCCAGATAGAAATAGAAGTCACGATCCTGTGTAAAATAAGCACCTTTTGCCTCATTTGTTCCTTCATCTGCATGAATGGCTTTGATTCCGTTTGGATTTTCCAGTTTCAGAGACAGAACACCTGCATTTCCATCCGAAATATTATTGATGATCGTCAGTGTGTAATCTCCGATTTTTCTTGTGATATTTAAATCTTCTACGTAAGGCTCCACCATTTTTTCTGCCTGTGCCTCATCGACTGCCACATATTCTCTTGATGGCATCGTTACGGTCGTGCCGCCTTTTCCATTATCTACGACCGTATCATAAGCTTCTTTTGTCGTACGGCTCTGCTGTCCGAACACATTGCCAAGCAGATCGGTATGTGCACTGATATACGCAGCTCCTGCGGTTGTGCCAGAGATCAGAATCACGGCAAGTGCCACAGCGGCTGCCATACTGGTATGCTTTCTGCCCCGCTTTTTTGATGTTTTTGTATCTCTTCTGATCTGTGCATAAGTTTCCTGCATCCGCTTTTCTGTTTCTTTTGATATCGTAACGTCTTTTTTTAATGTATCCTGTAATTCTTTTTCTGTATATAACATATACTCCCGGCCTCCTTATAAGTATTTTCAAAGTATTAACTGACTTTTCAGACTTTCCCTGCCCCTTCTAAGTCTGCTCTTCACCGTGTTCTCACTGAGATCCAGAATCTCTGCGATCTCCCTTGTTCGAAATCCCTGTCCATAATACAGAAGAAATATATGTTTATATTTCTCCGGCAGACAGGAAAGCATCTCATAAAATTCTGCATCGGTCTTTGCCTGCGGCTCTTCGCCCTGCATGGAAAAATCTTCCGTGGCAATGCAGCGTTTCCGTTCTCTTAACACGTTGTTGCAGTTGTTGATCAGGATTCTGGTCAGCCACGTCTTAAAATAAGCTGCCTTTTTCAGCTCGCCTATGTGTTCCCACGCCGAAAGTGTCGTCTCCTGCATCACATCTGCCACATCTTCTTCATTTTTCAGACAGGCTTTTGCGACTTTGTAGAGATCCATTTTATATTTTTCGATCAGAGCGACAAAGGCATCGGCATCTCCCCTCTGTGCCTGCTTTACCAGAAACATTTCTGTTCCCCCTTTCATTTGCGTCTTTCACTTATTAGACGAGGCTGTATATCATTTGGGTGCATATACAGAAAAGTTTTTTACTCACTTACAATTTTATAGTATTCTCTGGCAGTGAGCAGATACACGATCACATAAAATACGGCAAATGCCAGGAACGTAAGGACTGCACTGAGAACCAGAAGTTTCATATCCCAAAGCCCAAAACCACCCATCAGGATTTCTTTGACCAGATGGAAAGCAAAACAACTGTGGATTCCGGCTAAAACAAGCGGCAGGAAGAACACCATCAGAACCTGGCTGTGGATAGAGGCGTTGATCTCACCCCGTTCCATACCGATCTTTTTAAGGATTGCAAAGCGTTCTTTGTCTTCATAACCTTCGGATATCTGTTTGTAATAGATGATCAGGACGGTTGCCATGACAAAGAGAAGCCCCAGAAAAATTCCAAGGAAAAACAATCCGCCGTACAGGCTGTAAAATTCTGCTCTGCCTTCTGTCCTGTTCTCGATTCCATACACAAAAGCGTGTGGTGCATCTTTTTGTTCTCCAAGATAAGCATGCAGACTGCTTGTCAGTTTCTGTATTTTTTCTTCCGGAAAATCCACATCAAAGCTGTATTCATATTTTACTTTCGATGCGTTTTCTCTGTATACTTCTTTGTTTATTTTCCAGAGTTCCTGCAGCTGTGCAAAATCTTTTACCACGATACGGTATACCGGATTTGCATAAAATTCCAGTCCGGTATCTCCCATCCTGGTATCCTCCGGCAGGTGTTTCACTTTCCACTTCATATTGTTGACAGAGAAAGTGTCCTGCTGCAGTGGGACATCTTCCAGAAATACCAGTGCTTCTCCATCCTTTAATGTCTCGTTCTTTTTTGTTTCCCGGTTATAATCTTCCAGCGTGACTGCCTGCAGCATGCACAGATTTTCAAAATCTTCAGAGCCGTAGATTCTGCTCGATGTAATCTGCACGTTTCCATCCTTCTGCAATGCAGCCACATCGATCACGGTCTGACTTTCTTCGTTTTTTACGTCAATTTTGTTATCTTTCAGGTAATTTTCTGCATAAGTACCGATTTCTTTTAATTCTTTTTCAAACTGTGCACTGTCATCCGGTTCCGTTCCAAGACTGAGTGAAATTCTGAATTCCTTCGGATAATGCATATACAGCGAATGCTCCTGTCCGACATAAAGACTTGTTGTAGAAGAGATCAGGAGCAGGACTCCGGTTGACATGATGCAGATCAGAGAAAGACTGGCCGCATTCTGCTTCATGCGATAAATCATTCCGGAAACCGAAATAAAATGATTTGTTTTATAATAGTAGCGTTTGTTTTTCTGCAGCAGTTTCAGAAAAGCAATGCTCCCTGCCGTAAACAGGGAAAACGTTCCGACGATAACGAGAAGTACTGCCACAAAAAAAGTATTCAGCCCGGTCATAACATTATCTGCCTTCAGTGCAAGGATATAGCCGCCTGCAAGTGTCACGATACCAAGCACTGCCAATGGCCATTTTGTTTTCGGCATTTTTTCACCGATCTGACCTCCTTTTAGCAGTTCAGCCGGCCGTACCATATAGATCAGGCGGACGCTGTTAAAGAAGATCAAAAGAAAGATCACTGTAAAAAGTCCGATGGTTTCTGCCAGCGTAAAAGCACTGACTTCCACACCGATCACAACCTCCATCTTCAGGATTTTCAGAAGTCCCAGAAAAACCAGCTTGGAAAACAGGATTCCGCATGCGATTCCAAACAGGAGCGAGAGTATTGCCGTATAGATTGTTTCCCACAGCATCACACGGCTGATGTGGCGTTTTTCCATACCTAAAATGTAATAAAGACCAAACTCTTTTTTTCTGCGTTTCACAAGAAAACTGTTTGTATAAAATAAAAACAAAACTGCAAAAATCCCAACTATAACGCTTCCAAATATCAGCACAATTTTCATCGTTTCCCCGCCCCGCATTTTATTCAGTGCAGAATTCGTGGAAAGGCTGGACATGATATAAAACATCATGATCGTTGCAATGCAGGTCAGAAGATACGGAAAACAGGTCTGTCTGTTTTTTTTCAGATTTGTCAGTGCTATTTTCACATAAAAGAATCGTTTCATGCCTCTTCCCTCCCTGCTGTGATCAGGGTCAGTGTATCTGAAATCTTCTGCAGCATTTCCCTCTGTCCGGACATTCCGCGGTAGATCTGATGATATACCTCGCCATCTTTGATAAACAAAACCCTGGATGCATGGCTTGCCGCCTGAATGCTGTGCGTTACCAGCAAGATGGTCTGTCCTTCCCGGTTGATGGACTCAAACAGATCCATCACACCTGCCGCCGCTCTGGAATCCAGTGCCCCGGTCGGTTCGTCCGCCAGGATGATCTTCGGTTCTGTGATCAGTGCTCTTGCGATCGCTGCACGCTGTTTCTGACCGCCGGACACTTCATATGGATATTTCTCCAGAAGCTCTTCAATGGACAGTCTGCGTGAAAGTTCCATCATTTTCGGTGCCATTTCACTGTAAGTTTTTCCGGATAAGACCAGCGGAAGCATGATGTTGTCTTTCAGCGAAAACGTATCCAGCAAGTTGAAATCCTGAAAAACAAATCCAAGATTGTTTCTGCGGTACATGGCAAGCTGCTTCTCCGGAATACTGCCCATATCCACTCCAGAAAGCAGAACTTCTCCGGCTGTCGGTTTGTCGAGTGTTGCCAGAATGTTCAGAAGCGTCGTTTTTCCTGAGCCGCTCTCCCCCATGATCGCCACAAATTCTCCTTCTTCGACGGAAAAATTCACATCCGAAAGTGCCTGCACCTGCGTGCCGCCGAATCTTGTGGTATATATTTTTTTCAAGTGTGAAACATTTAGTAATTCCATTTCCAGTCCTCCTGCCATTTTTTACTGTGTCTTATAATACCCTGCGGATCGCTTTGTATTTGATACTCCACCATCCACATGATCGTTTCAGGTTTTCATTCCTGACATCCGTTATTGTATAAAAACAGGAACTGCAAATCCATCGAAATGGCTTACAATTCCTTTTTTAACCTTACATCTGTGTAAGTTTTCAGTAATCCCGGACTGGATCGACTGCAAGATCCAGATAAATACATGTCCCTTTTCCCGGCTCGGATTTTGCCGAAATACGATGTCCCAGCATTTCCATGGTCTGTCTGCACAGGGCCAGTCCGATGCCGGTGGCACGGTTCTTGATCCTTCCGTTGTACCCGGTATATCCCCATTCAAAGATACGCGGCAGATCTTCCGGACGGATTCCCATGCCGGTATCTTCCACGACCAGCGTTTTTTCTTTTTCCGGATCCAGATAAATGGAAATTTTTCCTTTCCTGGTATATTTCACAGCATTGGTAAGTACCTGCTCCAGCACAAAGACCAGCCATTTTTCATCGGTCAGCACATCTGTCTGCAGATTGCCCAGCTCCAGGGCAAGCTTTGTCCGGCTAAAGAGAACGCCTGTTTTTTTCAGGGCTTTTTTGACAATACTTTCCAGGCTGTAATGGGCAAATACCAGATCTTTGTGCCCGCCTTCCAAACGTTGATACTGGAGTGCAAATTCCACATACTGTTCGATCCGGTAGATTTCTCCTTCCATGGCAGCACGATCCGGCTCCTCTTCCTCCAGAAGCAGGCGGAGGGCAGCGATCGGCGTCTTGATCTGATGTGACCACCTTATGTAATAACGATTTGCTTCACTGATCTGACATCTTGCTTCCTGCCTGGCATTTTCCCACTGTCTTCCCAGCATCTCTGCAAGATTCTGATATTCTTTTTCAACAGCGTTTTCCGGCTTTCCAAAATGTTCCGTTTCCAGATAAACTTCTGCTTCTTTTTGGATATTTTTCAGTTGTTTATATTTTTTTCTTTGCTGCACTTCATCCAGAATGATCCATCCGCCAAAAATCAAAAGAATAAACACACTGCTGTAAGCCCATGCCTCCAGCGGCATTTCATAGAGATAAAACAAGAGCGTCTCTATCAGAAACAATATCAGGGCAGCCATAGCCTTTTTCATCTAACCTGCTCCTCCCTGATCTGATAGCCAATCCCTTTTCGCGTCTTAATAAATTCGCAAAGTCCGATTTCTTCCAGTTTTTTTCGAAGTCTTGTCACATTGACCGTCAGCGTATTGTCATCAATAAAATGTTCTGATTCCCACAGCGAACGCATCAGTTCTTCCCTGGAGACGGGTCTTTTTGGATTTTTCATCAATATTTTTAAAATTCCAAATTCATTTCCGGACAGCTTCAGCTCTTTCTCCTTGTAATGCAGAACGGCTTCTGTCAGATCCAATGTCACGTTTCCGACACAGCAGAGTGCTTTTTCCGATACAAATGCATAAGAACGACGAAGCACTGCCTGTATTTTGGCTACAACCACTTCCATGCCGAACGGCTTTGCCAGAAAATCATCTGCTCCCATGTTGATCGCCATGACAAGATTCATGTCATCCCCTGCAGATGAGATCACAATGATCGGTACATCGCTTACTTTTCGTATCTCGCTGCACCAGTAATAGCCATTGAAAAACGGAAGCGTCAGATCCATCAGCACCAGATCCGGTTTCCACCCGGCAAATGCTTCCATCACATGTTCAAAATCCACCGTGTCAAATACTTCATATCCCCATCGCTCCAGCTGCCGTTTCAGAACATGTGTGATCGTCGTATCATCCTCCACCAGCATGATCCGATCATGATTCTTTTTCTCATCTTCTTGAAAATCCTGCATATGCTTTCTTTCCTCTCTTCGAAAAATGCCCATATATTGCTTTATTGCAGCACAATCCCCGCAATTTTCTCTCTGTTTGGTATTTGCATTTTTGTTGCAAAAGTCACTATTATTTTTTACCGATTGTGGTATACTAACCATGAAGATATCGAATTCTTCTTCGCATCTTCCGGCATTTCAAAGCCAGTATAACATGAATTACAGATCTGCAAAAGAAAGGAATGATTTTTTATGTTGATTTTTACAAGCGAAAACTTTGAAAAAGAAGTACTTCAATCAGATAAACCTGTTCTTGTTGATTTTTTTGCCACCTGGTGCGGCCCGTGTAAGGCTATGCATCCGGTTCTGGAAGAGCTTGACCTGGAAGAAGATTTTAAGGTCGGACAGGTCGATATTGATGAGTACCCGGAACTGGTAAGCAAATATCGTATCATGTCCGTCCCGTTTTTTATTGTATTTAAAAATGGAGAAGTTGCCGGAAAAACGATCGGAGTTCAGTCAAAAGAAGAGCTTCTGGCACTGATCCGCGGCTGATAAATATTACCTTGATTTTGAAAAAGAGGATACTTTTCCGGTATCCTCTTTTATGCAAAAAGTTTTCTCCACAATCTCAAAAATCCGGATCGGATCTGATAATCATCTTCCCGCCAGTCAAACAGACTTTCGTATTCTTCTTCGGTGAGGATGTTTTTCAGTTCCTGTTTTTTCTCATCCGGCACGATGACATTTACGCTGTCAGCAAAGCAGAGACCGGGGTAGAGTACACACCACCAGTTTCTGCCTTTTGCTTTCCCGATGCAGACTCGCAGTGCCTCATAAGTTCCTGCCGGAAAGGTGCAGTCCCCATAGGTTTTCATTGGAAAATAGCACTTTTCCAGATTTACACTCACTGGATAAGTATAGCCTCGTTTCTGGATCTCCTGTTCTGCCACAAGACAGATCGTTTCCTGATTTTCTGTGATACGTTTTTTTGTTTCCTTAACATCTTCTGCTCCGTCCAGAAGGTCTTTCATATAATCTACCAGCCGGTCTTTGACTTCCAGTTTCAGTTTCTGGTCTTCTTCGCTGTCGCTGTTTGCCAGCACATGAAAACGCAGGATTTCCTTTGCGATCCCCTGTTGGATCTGATCTGCTGTCTCTTTTGTTGTCTGTTTCTCTATTCCATGGATTGTTTTTGTTGTTTTTGTTTTCTTTGCCGTACTTTCGTTTTCTGTTTTCTTTAAAACATTGAGATAGTTTTGCGGCACAAGTTTGCCATCCTCTTCTTTGAGCTTTAAAATTTTATGTTCCCCGCTTCCGTTGTGCAGACGGTACAAAAGGCTTCCCAGTGTGGCAGCTTCTCTTTTATGGTCTGTGCTTTTCTGATAAAATCCGGTTAAATCCTGCGATTCTTCTTTCTGTTTCTCCTGCTGTTCCAGTGCTTTGCCATCTGCTGTGAAAAAATAGATATTTCTCGAAAAAGCCGGCCGTTTTTCCAGTGCCAGCAATACTTCTCCCAGTTTTTCATCATCCTCTGCCAGATCATCTTCCAGCAGGACACAGCGTACCTGTCCATAATCCAGGTATTTGCTGCTTTTATCCTGCTCTGTCTGCAAAGATTTTTCAAACGGGACCGCACTGTCCCGGATCACTAGTGTATCCGGAAATTCCCGCTCCTCCAGCTCTCTTCCGCAGCTGTTAAGACAAAGGAGCACTAAAACACTCAGAATACCCAGGATTGCTTTCCGGGTTCTGTTTCCGTGCTTCCGGTCTGCTTTTTTGTCTTCTTTTTGTTTTATCCTCTTTTTCTTCATACTCTTTCCCTTCTTTCTTGCTCAAAACGCTATCTGCAACAAAGAGCAATGGTCCTAGATATTATTTTTTACTTTTTTTATTTGCAGTGTATTTTTCTTATAATTTTCAATAACGCCACCAGCATAGTGATCCCAAGAAATCCCAGGCTCACCAGCTCATACAGCTGTACACTTTTTTCATAAGACGGGCTTACGCACGCCGCAGCACTTGCTGCCGCTGCCATCAGCCACCACTTCCACTTCTTCTTTTTTCCGGGCAGAAGTCGTTCACTGCAAGTCCCAAGAACGGTGAATCCTGATACCAATGCCCCACAGACCATGCCAAGAAAGAACACTGCAAATAAAACATCCCACCGCTGCAAAAAAATCCCCTTAATTTTGGAATTGCTCATCGCAGTAATGACAGAAAATGGCAGGGCACGGATGCCGCCGGCTCCAAAAACAGCCTGTAAAAGAAACAAAAGCAACAGACTTCCGATCAGCATGCTACCTGTTGTTTTCTCGAAAACACTTCTGCTTTGCTGCTCTTTGGTTGCCCTTTGCAGAAATACATCAGACCCCAGACCTGCAAAAACAGACAGCATGGCGATACCTGCGATCCATATGCTACCCGGAGCAGATGGCCGCATCATTTCTCCAAGTGTCCCAAACTGTCCGCCTCGGATCGTAAGCACCGCCAGAACCAGAAGAAGCAGCATTACCGGAAAGGTCAGG
Source organism: Ruminococcus sp. MCC718 (assembly GCF_018783905.1). Classification (NCBI taxonomy): domain Bacteria; kingdom Bacillati; phylum Bacillota; class Clostridia; order Eubacteriales; family Oscillospiraceae; genus Ruminococcus; species Ruminococcus sp. MCC718. Next base: position 41,801 of record NZ_WQNP01000023.1, on the reverse strand, counting down.
ATCGGACAGAGCACTTCCAGAAATTTTGCCCGGACTTCCAGTCTGTGATCTGCCGCAAAACTGCAGACGGCTGCCGCCGGCAAAATCAGCATCCATATTTTCTGTTCCGGCAGAAGGAAACACTGTGCCACTTCAGCAAACAGACAAAGTAAAAAAAATACATCTGCCAAACCGTAGATCCCATATACAACGGTCAGGATTGCGATTTCCGCCTGGCCTGTGCCATCCTTTCTGTTTTCTGCTGCTTTATTCTCCATTCCTTTTTTTCTGTCTGTGGCAGGATACTCCGGCAGTTTTTTACTAAAATCCAGCATGATTTTCAGATAGAGAAAGGTCAGAGCCGCCGTCAGAATCCATGGCCAGATGGAAAATCCGCCCTCCGGGATCTGTGCCGGCAAAGGCAGCAGTAAACCAATCTTTGCAGCCTGCTCCAGGATCAGGATTCTTCTGATCTGTCTTTTTGAAATTTTTCCATTTCTGCCAAACATAATCCCTTCCCCTTCTGACATTTTCTATATTTTGCATCTGGATATTTTACATCCAAAATGCCAGTGACATTCTTGAATTTCTGTATTTCAGGATTTTCTGCGAAACCGGATGCGATTTCCCCATTTTGCAAAGATCGGTCTGCGTTTCCGTTTCCTCGCTGCTGCCAGAAACATGGAATCTTTTTCATCTGCCCTTTCATTGAGATTGCCGCCCACATAAGGATAAAGCCAGGGAATTCCGTAACTTTCCTGCTCTGCCATCAGCATCAGCAGAAGAAAACAGCCAAGCATCACGCCCAGAATCCCAAAGCAGCTGCCCAAAAGCAGGATTCCATATTTCCAGAGCCGGAATACTTCGGAGAGTTCTTCGTTTGGTATGGAAAAGGAGCCAAGTGCCGTCAGAGCCGCCACCGTCACCGTGATCGGACTGACCAGATTGGCACTGACCGCCGCCTGTCCGACGATCAGGCCGCCTACGATGCCGATCGTATTGCCCGCCGGTCCCGGCATGCGAAGCCCGGCTTCCCGCAGAAGTTCAAAGGACAGTTCCATCAGAAGGACTTCCGCTGCCGTCGGAAACGGCACGCCGCTTCTTGCCTCCGCCATGGAGCGGATCAAATTGCCCGGCAGAAGCTGCGGATGAAACGTTGCCGCCGCCACATAAAGCCCCGGAAGAGCAAGTGCCAGAAAAGCCGCCACGTAACGGATCAGCCGCAGAAAAGTGACGATCCGTTCATTACGGTAGTAATCGTCCGCCGTCTGAAACAGGCTGTTTAACGTTGCCGGAAAGATCAGGGCTTCCGGCGAATTGTCCGTCAGCAGTACCACGCGTCCTTCCAGAATTGCCTGAGCTGCCCTGTCCGGGCGTTCCGTTGTCTGATAAACCGGAAATCGCCCTTCTTTCTTTTTCCTTGTCAGATATTCGATCATTCCGCCATCCTCGATGCCATCCACCTCAAATGCATTCAGCCGCTTTCTCATCTCTTCACAGATCGGCAGATAAACGACACCGTCCAGATACAAAAGTGCCGTTGTAGTGGCAGAGTAACGCCCCACCTGTTTTTCTTCCGCTTTCATTTTTGCATTGCGTATTCGTTTTCTTATCAGTGCCGTATTCATCTTTACAGACTCAGAAAATGCTTCTTTGGAGCCTCGCAGACCTTTTTCTGAATCCGTTTTCTGGACACCGCTTCCCGGATAGCCTTTGCTTCCGATCTTGATCGCCCGGTCGTAACCATCCACAAACAGTACTGCATTCCCGGCAAACATGGCCGCCATCGCTTCTTCCAGCGTAAAAAGCTCTTTTGTATCAGAAATCCCGAGGCTGTTGTTTTCCAGCGTGCCGTAGATTTCTTTTGTATCCATCGAAAGCAGTCGGTTTAAAAGTTTTCCGATGACCGAATCCTCCAGCATCAGATTGCTGACCGCCACCTCGATGTAAATCAGAAAGGCTTCTGTTTTCTCCTTTTCTCCAATCAGCAAAGGGCGAAAAAGGATGTCGGCACAGTTTTCGATCTGCTTTTGCACCTCATTTTGATTTTCCGAAAGATGTAGTGAAATTCGCATCCGCCTATCCTCCTGGCTCATGTTTGACTTCTCTTTTTTCACACAAATTGATGCATATACTATTTTGATGTCCTACAGCAGGCAAGAATGACATTCTGACCTTTCAACCCTGGACATCATATTTGATACCTACGGATTGTTTCGTACTCCGTACTCTCACAATCCTTCCAAAAAAATAGGAAAGAGTGTTTTCCTGTTCACTCTTTCCTATTATTTACCAGTTTTCTTTTTTTATACCTGTTCTGTGATTCTTCCCGCATCTCGAAGGCTGCTGATGATCGAACGTCTCTGGTTTTCGATATGAATACGGATCGCACTGCCCGCCTCTGCCTTGTCGTGCTTTTTAAGTGCACTGTAAATCGCCTCGTGCTCTTTTAAAAGCAATTTATGTGTGCCTGGCTCTTTGAGATATTCCATGCGGTAACGATACATCTGCTCCCTTAAATTATTCAGGATCTGCAAAAGACGTTTGTTGTTGGTCGCACTGTAAATGATCTCATGGAATGCCATATCGGTTTCCGCACATTTTACCAGGTCATCGGATTCCAGAGCTGCCTGAAAGTTATCTGCTGCTTCTTTTAATGCCAGTATCTGCTCTTCTGTGATATTCTCACAGGCATCGCAGACTGCCAGTTCTTCCAGTGCGGCACGCACTTCCAGTACATCTTCCAGATCTTTGATCGTGATCTCTGCAACTTCCGCACCTTTTCGCGGAATCATCAGCACCAGACCTTCCAGCTCCAGCTTGCGGATTGCCTCTCGCACCGGAGTGCGGCTCACGCCCAGTTTCTGTGCCAGCTGGATCTCCATCAGTCGCTCGCCCGGTTTTAGTTCTCCTTTTAAAATCGCCTGCCGCAAAGTCTGGAACACAACATCCCGAAGTGGAAGGTATTCATTCATCTCCAGTTGAAAATCACCTGTCATTTATTTTCCTCCGTATCTTTCTGATTTTTCCATATCTTTTATCTGGATACCCTGCGAATGGTTTCCTGTGCCCACAATCCAGCCATCTTTACATAGCTGTGGTTACGAACATCTGTCGGATCTTGTCTTCTTCACGCAGAAGTTCGGCCGCCTTTTCTGCCTGCTCACGCTCGTTAAAAATGCCGAATACTGTCGGACCGCTGCCGCTCATCATGGCGTTTACCGCACCGCACTGCATCATTTTATCTTTGATTGTCTGGATGATCGGATAAGCCGGTATGGTAACCGTTTCCAGCACATTTCCCATTTTTTTACAGACTGCTTCCAGGTCTCCATCCTGCAAAGCCCGGATCTGTCCGTCGATATCCGGATGACAGGTAAGCTCGTTGGCTCTCAGGTTGGTGTAAACAAACTTCGTGGACACGTTGATCGGCGGTTTTGCGATCAGAACAAAACATTTCGGCAGAGACGGAAGCGGGGTTAAAATCTCACCGATTCCTTCCGCAAGTGCCGTTCCACGCAGCACACAGAACGGTACATCCGCACCGATCGCCACAGAACGCTCCATCAGCTCCCGTTTGGTCAGCCCAAGCTGAAACATACGGTTCACACCGACCAGAACCGCTGCCGCATCCGAACTTCCGCCACCCATTCCGGCTGCAGTCGGAATGAATTTTCGAAGGTCGATCTCCACACCGGAAGTGACCTGAAATTCATCCATCAGAAGCTTCGCTGCTTTGTAAACCAGATTGTCTTCATTGACCGGCAAAAAACTGACATTGGTCTTCACACGAATCTGCGGTTCTTCCAAAGGACTGAGCCTGATCTGGTCATACATGTTAATGCTCTGCATGATCATGCGGACTTCATGGTAGCCATCTTCCCTTTTTCTTGTGACATCCAGTCCAAGATTGATTTTTGCCATTGCTTTCAGTTTGATTTCTTTCATTTGCACCTCTGTATCTCTCTGAATTACTTTTATTTTCATGATGCCAGATTCAAAGGAATGTTCTGTTTTTCCATAAAATGCATATCTGAATTTGATTCTTAGCATCATTTTTTGCATTTTGTATACAATTTCCTCTATATTGTATCACTAAAAATACAAAATCGTCAATAGGATGTTTTGCTGTTCTTTTCTCAGGAGGCCGTATGAAGGACCGCTGATTTCACGATCAGCAGTTTCTGTCCTGCCCGGATTTCTTCTGTCAGATGGTTCATGTTTCTGATATGTTCGGATGTGGTGTAATACTTTTTCGCAATGTCCCACAAGGTATCCTCCGGCTGTACCACATAGCAGACGATCCCCGGGCGTTCCTGCAGTTTTTTCAGATCCAGCTCTTTCTCTTCGATATCCAGAATACAGTTCTGGTGCATGATCCGAACAGCAAACAGATTCAGGCTCAGGGTTCCTTTGATCTCCACTTCTTCCCCTGACATGGATGCGGAAAGCTGCTCGATCTGCGGATGCAGATGGAAACGGCATTCACTGGTGATGCCTTCTGCTTCCATCAGATGTGAAAACGGGATCATACCGGTCACGAGTGCAAAGGGATGCTCGTCGTCCGCTGTGATATACAGAACGGAAATCTCGATGGCTCCCTCCATTTTGATGCCCTGTTCAGTCTTTGCGATTTCATCCACTTTGACCTCTCCGCGGCAATGGCAGATCTGCAGCAGACGTGGACTGTTCTCTGAAATACGGATTCGATCTGAAATTCTGCTCTTTGCATAATTTCGGATCAGCAGGCTTTCATAAGATTCTTCCCCGAAGACCGGCGTCAGCTCTTTTGACGGTGCATAGACATCTTCTAAAATCTGCACGGTATCTTCTTCATAAATGCGGATGTCAAGCTCCAGAACGGCATCGAGCTGCAGGATTCTTTCCTCTCCATCGTAATCCGGCCGCACTTCCAGCGTCCGTTCTGCAAGCGTCACCTCGATATCCGGCACCATCTCCGGCCGACAGCCGGTACAATCAATCTGTCCCTGAAACGGAAGGGCGGATTCGATCCACTGTCTGCTTCCATTTTCATCATCCGCAGCATAAAGTACGAACACGAACAATTCTCCCCGGATATCCAGCACGCCGTCTCCCGGTCTTACATCCCACGATCGAAGCTGCACGCTGTCCCATAAAATCTCACCGATGTTCGGTTTGTTGGAAGATAAGCTGATCTCTTCTTTGATCCGGAAAATGTCTTTTTTCTGTACTGCCATGGAGAGCGGCTCAATCTTCTTTGTACGCACACTGACATCCGGCATCTCTTTCACTTCCACGGCCGCCTGCGTATCATAAAGCTCCTCAACGGATGCTTCAAACGTCACGAGTGCCTGGATACTGATCTTTCTGGAATTGATCAGACTGATCCGAATATCCTCGGTTTTCCATTTCAGACTGACATTATCTCCCGGCTTTGCCCCTTCCAGGTTCAGCTTTTCCGAAAACGGCAGTTTTGCCTGAAGACGGTAAACGGGATGCTGTTCTCCTTCTGCCAGGCAGAGCATCCACACTTCCAGATTTCCGCTTACCAGAATCTGATTTTCCATGATCTTGCTCTCTTCTACCCGGACTTTTGCACGGTGCTGGATGATTCCTGTGACATCTGCTTTACTGTCCGGGACATTCAGATCTTCTTCCAGCGTGATCTGATTCATTGCCTGACTTCTCTGACGGCTCATCCGAATTTTCTTTTTGACGATTTCCATAAAAAACTCCTCTCGCATCATCTCAAATCAATGTATGCGAAAGGAGTTCCCCTTATTACGCTTTATGGTTCAAACGTGACCTCCTGATCCATGTTCTCGATCAACAGGATGATGCATGGATACGATGCCTCCGCTGCCGCCTGCTCTTTCTGTGGCGGGATCAGTGTGGTCGTCACATGCAGCCCGTCGCCCATAAGCTCCACGGCATCGGCACGGATGCTGTATCCGCCGGTCGGCTGCTCGCCGTATCCCCGGATGATGTATCTGCCTTCATCGCCCTCCCAGGTCATTTTGATCTCTTCTTTTTTATGCTCTTCGATGATCTCCTGTAACTTCTGCGGTGCTTTGTCAAAAGCAACCACCTGAAATGCAACGGAAATCCGCTCTTCCTGTGCTCCACCCGAGAGACATCCGCTCATCCCGGCAAAAAGAAGTATCCAGCATAACAATACGATGACCTTTTTTACTGTTCTGATCATTTTTTGCCCTTTTCGCTTCCTTGGAACAGTATACGGTCTGTCTTTTTTATTTATGCCTGAACGAAATATTTCCGCTTTGATCTGCACGGAATATTATTTGCATGCCTCAACTTCGATGGATTCACCGAAAATCTCGATCGCCTTTACCTGACTGATGTCGATCGGCACGCGAAAGTCAAAATCGAGTTCTCTGGAAACTTTCACAGCATCTGCTGCTTCGTCATCACCGGAAAGTTCACAGTCCGCAATCCCCATTTCATAGTATTCTTCGGATAACAGACTGCCGTTTTTCAGGCGGATATGGACGTTGTCAAAATACTTGCCGGAATCTTTCTGCGACTGCGGCAGTGTCATATAAATCGAACATCCCATCGGAGAGAGCACTATGCGATTAATCTTGACGTCATCTTCTCCATCAGAGACGGTCTGATCACAGACCTTCTTATAGGAAATATCCTTTGCCTGATCCATATCCACAGTAAACTTCCAGGTTCCGGAACAGATGGAAACCGGATTCTCCAATATCCCGGAATCTTCCAAAGCAGAATAAGCAGATACTTCATCATCGGTACTTTCTGCCTCGTCTTCTGTCCCATCCTCCTGATAGTAACCGAAATCCTCGAAGGTAAATTCATACTGATCGCTGTCAAACCCGGCTTCTGCCGAATAATTTGTCACATAAACAAACTGGTTTGAGGCAAGACTCTTATCGTCCTCCTGATAATAATAAGCACCACTTGCCATCAGATCCTGCTCTGCATTCACATCGGTATTCAGAAAGCCGTAAGCATGTTCCTCCTGCGGTCCGCCTGCTGTCACAATCTGATCCTGCTGCTTTAACGTCCCCTCCACGATCATGGAAAAACGGTTGCCGCTCTTGATCAGCCCTTTCAGATCCAGACGGATATTATCGTCCTCGTAGACTGTACCTGCGGTTGTCACAGCCATGTCTGTCAGCTGTTCCAGATCCATCACCGCACTGTCTGCGACATGGTATTCTTTTGCATGTTTTTTAAAGAATGCTTTGAAATTCTCCGCTCCCATAAGTGCATAAGCAGCCGCTCCGACCGTACCGAAGGTAAACAGCAGAAAGCTTGCCGCAACTGCCCCATAGCGTACAAAGCGATATTGCCACCGGCGTTTCTGTTTTTTAACCAGCCCGTCCATTTTCCGGTAAAAATCATCGGACAGCTGAATATCCTGTAACTCTTCTTCTGAAGGCAGAGCATCCATCTCCTCTTTATGGTAGCTGCAAACTGCTTCTTTTAATAATTTCTCAAATTTTCTGTCGCTCTCTTTCATATTGCAGCACCTCCTTCATTTTCTTTTTGGCACGATACAGGCGAATCTCCACGTTCTTTTTGCTGATATCCAGAATCTTTGCAATCTCGCCGTTGCTGTATTCATGAAAATAGCGAAGCTCCAGCACCAGACGAAGCTTCTCCGGCAGAATCTTCATTGCCTCTAAAAGCTCCTTTTCTCCCTCTTCCTGTATCACATTTTCCAGCGGCTGATCCTTCTCGCCATGGAGTGCATAATCCACTTTCTCCAAATCGGACTGGAGACCGCTTTTGGATACACGCAGCATATCCAGACATTTGTTTTTTACAATGATCACACACAAGCTTGTCATCTCCTGCGATGTCAGATGCCGATAAGTGTCATATTTCTCTGCGAGTTTTACAAATGCACCGTGAACGGCATCCTCCGCTTCTTCTTTGTTTTTCAGAATTTTCAGAGCTACATAATACATGGTGCGGTAATTCTTCTCATAAATCTGCCCAAACTCCAGTTTTGTGTTTTCGTCACCAAGCCCGCTTATCAGTAGTAACATTTTTTCTCCCCTTGCAGCCACGCTGCTTCTTATTATTCAAGAGTGCCTCTGGCATTCTTACTGCGAGGTGCACGTCATGCATCGCATGAGATATTCTTCTGTGCACCTCTGCAATCCGCCGGAGGCTATATCAGATGGGAGATGGATTCCCGTTACTGATACAAGCTTGCTACCCGCCGCCGACAGAAACGGGAGTCATCTTTCATCTGATATAACGATCCCTGTTCTTATTTTGCTACAAAATTTGTTCTATAAAGTGTAAAACTTTCGCTGTGTCAAACTTTTGTTCTCCAAAACTTGCTGCCGGCATCATGCCAAGCAGTGAATTTGTCACAAAGCATCCGTTAAACTTACTGATTTCCTCCGGATACAGTTCTTTTTCTTCCAGAAGTACTCCCCTTCTTCCGGCTTCTTTTATAACATATCTCCGCATCACTCCCGGCAGCATCCCGCTGCTGACGGGCGGTGTGACCAGTTTATCATCCTGAATAAAAAAGATGTTTGTCGTACAGCCCTCGCTGATCTGCCCTTTCTGATTGAGAAAAATCTTTTCATCCAGCCCGCTTTTTTTTGCATTTCGCTTTTCCATAATGTTGTCTGCAATCCCAAGCGTCTTATGGTATGTGAGCGGTGAAGTCTCATTTCGTCTGATTTCGGAAAATCCAAGCCGAAATCCTTTCTGATACTGTTCTTCTGAGTAAGTGTTTTTTCTCAGTCCAAACAACTTATTCTGTGCCGTCACTGTGATCTTGAGTGCTCCGTGCTGCTTTTCTTCCGACTGTGGACAGGCATTCAGATAAGCAAGCACTTCCTGATCCTCTACGCTCTGGTCAATTCCGAAAAATGCAAGGCTGTCACGCAGCCGCTCCAGATGCCAGGCAAGAAGCTGCGGTATGCCTTCTTCCACAGCGATCGTCTCAAAGGCTCCGATGCCAAAGTAAAACCCGTCATCCGCCAGAACCGTTGATCCGCCACTTTTCTTTTCTTCTGTTTTATTCTGCATTTCCTGCCCCTTTCAGATACGCTCCAGAAAAGCTTCGAGGTCTTCGACCGTATCCACGATCCATTTTGCACCGCACGTTTCCAGTTCTTCCCTGCTGCCGTATCCATAGAGTACACCGACACAGGAAATCCCGAATTTGCCGGAGCCGAGGACATCGTGTTTGCGATCCCCGATCATCAGCACTTCCTGCATATCCGTGATCTGATTGTCCGAAAGTGCCGACTGTATCACATCTTCTTTGTGGATTTTGCTTCCATCCATGGAACTTCCCTGAATATCATCAAAATACTCTGCCAGTTCAAAATGCTTAAGTATCTGTTTTGCGTAAATCTGCGGCTTGGAGGTCGCCAGAATCACTTTTTTGCCCTGTTCTCTGCATTTTTTCAGCAAATGCGTGATTCCCGGATAAACTTTATTTTCGAAAATACCTTTCACGGCATAATATTCACGGTAAAGACGCACGCCTTCCTCTGCTTTTTTTTCATCAAACCCATAAAATTCTTTAAAAGAATCTACAAGAGGAGGACCCACGAAACGGTAAAGATTGCTCTTTTCTTCGGAAATCCCCAGATTTCCAAGTGCATAGGAAACGGAATTCGTGATCCCGTCTGCGGAGTCCGTGATCGTTCCGTCCAGGTCAAACAACAGATATTTTATCACTTTCTTTTCTCCCTTCCAACGCCTGCAGAACAGCTTTTGCTTTCTGAAGCGTCTCTTCGTATTCAAACTCTGTCTCCGATTCGCAGGTGATGCCGCCTCCGACTCCGAGATAGTACTTTCCGTTTTTATGTACTGCTGTGCGGATCACAATATTGAAATCGCAGTCACCGTCGAGCGTCAGATAACCGATCGAGCCGGTATAAAGATTGCGTCGGCTGTGCTCCAGTTCTTCAATGATCTCCATCGCACGCAGTTTCGGTGCCCCGGTGATGGATCCGCCCGGAAAGGCTGCTTCCAGAAGATCCACAACATTTTTATCTTCCGCAAGTCTTCCCTGAACTTCCGATACCAGATGAAAGACCGTCGCATACGTCTCGATGCTGTACATTTCCGTCACTTTGACGCTGCCCGGCATACAGACACGGTTCAGATCATTTCGCTCCAGATCAACGATCATAAGAAGTTCGCTCTTATCCTTATCGGACTCTTCCAGTTCTTTTCTCATCGCCGCATCTTCTTCTCTGGTGGCTCCGCGTTTTCTGGTACCTTTGATTGGTCTGGTCGCCACAACACCGTCACGCATCTGCAAGAAACGCTCCGGAGATGCACTGACGATCTGCAGATCCCCATAATTTAAATAGCCGCCAAACGGAGAAGGATTGTCTCTGCGAAGTGAGCAGAAAACATCGTAAGGTGTACGAGTACTTTCCACAGTAAGATGCTGCGTCATATTTGCAATATAGATATCACCCTCGACGATATAGTCGATCATATCCTGCACCGCCTGCTTATAGTCTTCTTTTGTGAAATTTGGCGTGACTCTGATCTCACTGTGATCATCCTTTGTTCCCGGAATCTGACCGTTTTTCCACAGAGTATACGTTTCTGCAACTGTGTTTTCCACATCGTCAAGCAGCGTATCCACCTCTTTGGTCTGACCGTTTGCCACAAGATAAAAACGTTTTTCCTGATGATCCTCAATGATAAAATTACCATAAAAACAGAGGATCACATCTGGCATATCCACCTCTTTTGGATGTCTGGCCGCTACGTTTTCTTTCTCTCTTCCGTAATCATATGAAACATAGCCCATCGCACCGGAAACGATCGGCAGGTCACTCTCATTGCTGTCCGGATGTTCCTTCAAATAAGTGCGAAGATAATTCTCAAAAGTCATTTTCTGCTTTTCGTCATTCACACAAAAGCTATCTCCGTCCTGTACCAGCTTCTGATATGGCAGACGCCCGATGATGGAGTAGCGCCCCAGCCTATTTTCCAGAGAAGAATCCAAAAAAACGATGTCCTTTTCCTCTTTCCATCTGGAAAATAAAACATGGATTGGCGGATATTCTCTGATTTCCCGGATCTTATGCATAACACACCTCCGTTCTTTCCTGCTGCCACAGCTGACAGATGCAGTGGAAATTCTCCAGAAGTTCGTGACCGTACTGTGTCAGCACCGCCTCCGGATGAAACTGCACGCCGTAGATCGGATACGTGCGGTGAGAAATCGCCATCACAGCCTGATCTTCTGTCCTTGCATCCACCTGGTACTCCTGCGGCAGCGTCGCCTCATCGATCACCAGCGAATGATATCTTGTCACCAGGAAATCCTGCGGCAGTCCCCGAAAAAGCCCCTCCCCTGAGTGTGTCAGAGGGCTTAATTTGCCGTGCATCGGGCGTGTCCCCTTTTTCACAGTCGCACCTGCCACGTAGCCGATCGTCTGATGACCGAGACAGACGCCAAGGATCGGGATCTCACCTGCAAACTTTCGGATCACCTCTGCTGAAATGCCCGCATCCTTCGGTGTTTTCGGTCCCGGGGAGATGATGATCCCCTCCGGTTTCATCTGACGGATCTGACCAATCGTAATGCCGTCATTTTCCACAACAAGAATCTCATGTCCAGCCTCCTCAAAATAGGCTCTGAGATTGTACACAAAAGAATCATAATTATCAATCATTAAGTACATAGACCTTACCTGCTTTCCGCGCAGTCGTTATCCCCGCCGAAAAGGAGAGGTCCGTAACTCGCTGTTAATTTTTATTTTCTATATTTCTGATGTCCGTCCAGTATATCATATCTCCCCCTAAAAGAAAAGAATCCTTTGTGCATTTTCACAAATTCTACCTTGCACTTCTCTATACCATACGGTATACTGGATACATAGGTCTGAAAACACAGACACTGTTCCTGCTTGCAGGATAAAGTGGCTGTATTGGCAGACCGTGAAAACATGAGGAAGTAACGATTTACGCAGTAAATCCGTGGATTCCGAATGTTTGCAGGATTGCGAAAGCTGCATGGCAGCGGAGCAATCCGTATGTATCCAGTATTCAAGATGCCAGAAGTAAAAGCTGCATGGCATCTTTTTATAAAAAACTATTATATCTTAAAGAGAGGGCATACCAATGAATACACTGCACACAAGACTTTCGGGTGTACTTGTTCACCCGACTTCCTTCCCTTCCCCATATGGTATCGGAGATCTCGGCCAGGGGGCTTATGACTTTATCGACTTTCTGAAAGCTTCCGGTCAGAGTTTATGGCAGGTTCTGCCGCTTGGACCGACCGGTTTCGGCGATTCTCCTTATCAGAGCTTTTCTGCCTTTGCCGGACAGTCTCTGCTGATCAGCCCGGATGACCTGGTTGATCTGGAACTGATCACAAAGGACGATCTCTATCCGATCCCGGAGTTTGATGCAGCGAAAGTCGATTACGGTGCTGTACTGAACTACAAGAACGGTCTGTTTAAAAAGGCTTTCCAGACCTTCCATCACACACCGAACAAATTCCTGCTGGAAGAGTTCGATGATTTCTGTCTGGAAAACAAAAAATGGCTGAACGATTATGCCGTATTTATGGCATGTAAAGATGCTCATGAGGGAAGATCCTGGCAGGAATGGGATGACGAGATGACCACTCCGACCGCAAAGGTGCGTCTTGCTTTTGAGACAGAATACAAAGAACAGATCAAATACTATAAATTCATCCAGTTCCTGTTTTTCCGTGAATGGATGAAACTGAAAAAATATGCAAATGAAGCTGACATCGAGATCATCGGCGATATTCCGTTTTTCGTATCTTTCGACAGTGCCGATGTCTGGGCAAACAAAGAGCTCTATCAGCTCGATACAAAAGGTCATCCTCTTCAGGTTTCCGGAGTTCCGCCAGACTATTTCAGTGCAACCGGACAGCTCTGGGGCAATCCGCTCTACGACTGGAAACACCATGAAGCTGACGGCTATTCCTGGTGGATCGACCGTATCAAAATGCAGATGAAGCTGACTGACTACCTGCGTATCGACCATTTCCGCGGCTTCGAAGCTTACTGGTCCGTACCGGCTGATGAAGAGACTGCTGTAAACGGTAAATGGAAAAAAGGCCCGGGCAAAAAACTGTTCGAGGCTATCCAGAAAGAGCTCGGCGAGGATCTTCCGATCTGGGCAGAAGATCTTGGTGTGATCACTCCGGAAGTGGAAGAACTGCGTGATGAGTTTTCTTTCCCTGGTATGAAGATCCTTCAGTTTGCTTTTGAGGGACTGGATGAGAGTGATTATCATCCGCACAATCTTACAACAACCAACTGTATCTGCTACACCGGAACACATGACAACGACACGACAACCGGCTGGTATCAGAATCTTCCAGAACCGCAGAAAGACAAAATCCGCCGCTACTGCAACTGCGACGGCGGCATCATCAGTCTGGATTTCATCCGGATGTGCATGGGCAGCATTGCAAAATATGCGATTTTCCCAATCCAGGATCTGTTTATGCAGGATTCTTCCTGCCGCATGAACACACCGGGTTCTGCTTTCGCAAACTGGGCTTATCGCTATGAAGCATCCGCTCTTACGCAGGATCGTGTGAACTGGCTGAAGAGTACTACTGAATTATTCGGTCGCGGAAGGAGCAAAAGTTTATGATCCGTTCTCTGCTCATTGTAATTCTGATCGTTGCCTTTCTGATCCTGTCCATCCCGATTCTGATCGTTGAGTGGATCATTGGAAAGTTCAACCCTTACGCCCGTGATATTTCTTCACTGCGTATTGTTCAGTTTATGTTTAAACTGATCTTATTTGTTTCCGGTACGAAAGTAACTGTGATCGGCGAAGATCGTATTCCAAAAGATACACCTGTTCTGTACGTTGGCAACCACAGAAGCTATTTTGACGTGGTTCTGACTTACGCAAGATGCCCGGGACTGACCGGTTACGTTGCAAAAGACAGTATGAAAAAAATCCCGCTTCTTTCCAGCTGGATGAAACGGCTGCATTGTTTATTCCTGAACAGATCTGATATCAAAGAAGGGCTGAAGACGATCTTACAAGGAATCGATCAGATGAAAAATGGTGTTTCCATGTGTATCTTCCCGGAAGGCACACGCAACGAAGCATCGGATGATACACTGCTTCTTCCATTTAAAGAAGGAAGTCTGAAAATGGCAGAAAAGACCGGATATCCGATCATTCCAATGTCAATCAACAATACGAGAAATATTTTCGAAGCCCATAGACCGTTTATCCGTTCTGCACATGTGGTTCTGGAATACGGCGAGCCGATCTATCCGAAGGATCTGCCAAAGGAACAGAAAAAATTCCTCGGTGCCCACTGTCAGGAGATCATTCAGAATACCATATCCAAAAATCAGTCACTGGTATAACAACAAACATAAGCCAAAAAAGCTCCGGCGAGAATGTAATCACATTCCGCCGGAGCTTTTTCTGTTTTATTTGTTTCTATATTTCCTGTAATTTTTCCACTACTTTTTCAAAATGCATGAAATGCGATGCCTTTACCAGCACGGTATCCCCGCTCTGGATCAGAGACGGCAGACAGGTCAGCAGTGCCTCCATCGTCGGAACCTGCAGCACTTCGCCACAGCCGCCGCTTGCCATGGCTGCTTCTGCCATATGGCTGCTGATTTTTCCGGTGCAGATCAGAAGATCGATCTTGTTCTTTGCCGCATGGTATCCGACTTCTGCATGCATCTGTTCTTCGTTTTCTCCAAGCTCCCCCATGTCACCAAGGATCGCCACTTTACGGCCTTTTGCATCTCGCAGCACGTCCAGAGATGCTTTCATGGAAACCGGATTTGCATTGTAGCAGTCATCGATGATCTGGATATCTCCATGGTTAATGATATGGAATCTTCCGCCAACCGGCTCCAGTGCCTCGATGCCGGCTTTGATCTCCTGCATGGTCAGTCCCAGTGCCCTGCCGACAGCCGTCGCTGCCAGTGCATTGAGTACCATGTGCCATCCCGGGATCGGAACGGTAACACGGATGCTCTCTCCGTCTGCATGGATCGTGCAGGCAATACCGGAAAGCCCCAGGCTCTCGATCTCATCGGCATAGACCGGCTTCTGTCCTTCCACACCGAAAAATATCGGTTTGATGCCTTTTACTTCCTCGATCGTATCCAGCTTGTCATCGTCCCCATTTAAAATGATGCAGCCGTCTTCTTTCAGAAAATCAAAGATTTCCGTCTTTGCTCTTAAAATACCGTCGCGGTCTTTTAAAAACTCCAGATGACACTGTCCGATATTGGTGATCACGCAGATATCCGGTCTGGCTACTTTGGCAAGACGATGCATCTCTCCAAAATGGCTGATGCCCATCTCAAGGACTGCGATCTGATGTTCATCTCGCAGACGGAAAACGGTAAGCGGCAGCCCCAGCTCGTTATTGAAATTGCCAAGGGTCTTCAGCACATTGTATTTCTGAGCTAAAACCGATGCGATCACTTCTTTTGTGCTGGTCTTTCCGACACTTCCGGTGATACCGACTACTTTGATATCGAGCTGCTGCCGGTAGTACTCGGCGATCCCTTTGACTGCCTCCAGAGAAGATGCAACCTGAATGTACGGTCCTGCCGGGTTTTCCAGCTCTTTTTCACTTAAAACAGCCAGTGCACCTTTCTCAAAAACAGATGGGATAAAGTCGTGTCCGTCTACACGCTCTCCCGGAATTGCCACAAACAGGCAGCCCTTTGCTGCCTGCCTGCTGTCTGTGGTAATACTCTCTACAATACTCTGTTTCATCTCTTCGCTTCCGTGGTAAACACCTCCGCAAGCCTGAGCTATTTTTTCAAGGGACATATTTTTCATGTTAAAAATACCTCTCTGTTCTTTTATTTTGCTGATACAGCGATCAGTTTCTCGCAGAGGTCTGCAAAATCCATGCCAAGTGCCTGTGCTTCCTGCGGCAGAAGGCTGGTCGGTGTCATGCCCGGAAGTGTATTGGCTTCCAGACAGTACATTTTGCCGTCCTTGGACATCATAAAGTCCAGTCTTCCGTAATTGTCAAGCTGCAGTGCCTTAAACCCTTTCACCGCATACGCCTGCATCTGCTCTGTCTGTTCTTTCGTCAAAACGGCCGGACAGGTCTCAACGGTGCTTCCGGCTTTGTATTTGTTCGTGTAATCATAAAAGCCTTCAATCGGTGCGATCTCAATGATCGGATAAGCTATTCCGTCCACGACACCGACTGAAAATTCACGACCTTTGATATATTCTTCCACAACGATCACATCTTCATAAGAAAATGCATCTGCAACTGCTGCTTCGTATTCTTCCTGTGTTTTCGGAATCGTAACGCCGACGCTGGAACCTCCGCAACACGGTTTTACAACACACGGAAGTGTCATGCCATGTGCCTCAAGCGAAATATCCTCGCCTTTTCTCAGGATAAATCCTGCCGGTGTCGGAACTTCATTCTGCCAGAAAAGCTGTTTGGAAAGTCCCTTATCCATGGCAATCGCACTTCCCAGATAACCACTTCCCGTATAACGGATACCAAGCAGGTCAAAAGCTGCCTGTACTTTTCCGTTCTCACCGTTCTCGCCGTGCAGTGCCAGGAACACAACATCTGCTGCCTGACACAGTGCGATCACATTGGTGCCAAAGAATGCTTTTCCTTCCTGAATGCTCTTCTCTACCTGACCGTCAAAACTTCTCGCATAAGCGGCTGCGGCATCGACATCGTACTCATCGGTAAATGCCTGCATCGGATCTGCATCTTCTCTTCCGAAATAGACATCCACCAGGATAGCCTGATGACCTCTGCTTCGAAGTGCCTTGCATACCTGTGTACCGGATACGATCGATATCTCACGCTCGGTACTGATACCTCCTGCTAAAACAACAATTTTCATAATGTTCCTCCTCATGCCGCAGTTCTGCGGTCTTTTTCTTTCTATATAGCTCATCACTGCCCATCTATGGCTGTATACGACGTCGGATCACTCATGGTATCGGTTGTGGTGCCTGTCGTTGTATCAGCCGCACTGCTCTCCGGGGTGACTTCCACTCCCTGCTCGTTGATCACACGGGTCTCAGCCGGCTGTGAGATTGCCACAGAGCCGGTGCCCTGATTGATCGAAGACTTATAAACAACGATCGGTGTTCCGATCTCGATATTGTCAAAAATAATACCTGCCTGATCCCACGGTGTATTGACACATCCATGCGAACCATTTCCCTGATAAAGCGTTCCGCCAAAGCTTGCACGCCATTTTGCATCGTGGATACCGACACCGCCGTTGAACGGCATCCAGTAATCAACCGGTGTATTGTAGCTCTTGCCGGTCAGGTTGTCGGCTCCCCGAAGGATCGCCTTTGCTTCCTTGTCAAACAGGCAATAAAGTCCTAGCGGAGTCTCGTAACCGTCTTTTGTCGCATCGCCGGTAACGACCGGAGTATCAACCAGACACTGTCCGTCTTTGTAGAACCACATACGCTGGTTGGTGATATCAATCTCCACATAGGTATCGCCGATATCGTTTTCTTCCCCTCTTGCCATGGCACTTTCCAGCCACTGTGGCTGTCTTGTCGCAGATTCGCCTGATTTAAGTGTCTCATCCAGCCATGCCGCCTCGGTCTCCTCATCCATCTTCCAGCCGTAATTCATGCTGGTTACGGTCACGGTCTCTCCAAGTGAGGTATGGAATGTCTCATCGGTACCGAATGTATCGTACTTGTCTGCCAGCTGTCCGATCCAGTCTGCGATATGATTCCAGTCAAAAGAAACATTTCCGCTGGAATCTACTGTCATCCAGTCTTTGAATGTCTGGTAATCCAGCACATCGGAAGCATCTCCGATCTCATATGTAACCGTCATATCCCAGTATTTCTGCAAAGATGCCAGTTTCTTTTTCAGTTTTTTATTGTCACTGGTCTTCTTTGGTTTCAGATAGCAGTCGCTCTCTTCCAGATTTACTTCGGTCTTGCCGTCCGTCACTGCCTGACAGAGCAGCTCATAGACTTTATCTTCATCCAGCT
This sequence comes from Ruminococcus sp. MCC718, assembly GCF_018783905.1. Lineage (NCBI taxonomy): Bacteria > Bacillati > Bacillota > Clostridia > Eubacteriales > Oscillospiraceae > Ruminococcus > Ruminococcus sp. MCC718. The sequence goes on along the minus strand of NZ_WQNP01000023.1, from coordinate 23,852 downwards.
GATTGCCTTCCACTTCCTCCACAATCTCAAATCCGGAAGACGTTTCATCAATATAGGCATCTTTCGGTTCGGTAACTTTATCGCTGTCAAAAGCATCCAGTTTTTCCATCGCTTCTTTGAGCTTTGCCTTATTGTAAACCGTCGGAGTCGTCATCGTATACTCCTGCGGATGGAAGTATGCATTGATCCATAAAAAAGAGTTCTGTGAATATTTCAGCTGCTGTGCCGCACCGTCTGATACATACTCAAACTGAATATCCGCACCGTCGATCTGTTCGGTCTTGTTGTCTTTTTCATGCACCCGCAGTACATAATCCTGCACCTGGTTTGCAACCAGATTTTCTACTTCTTTTACGGTCTTGCCGGACACATCAATGCCGTTTACCGTCGTCCCCGGAAAGAAACGGTCCATATAGTAAACGCCAAATCCCAGATAAACAGCAACCATGATCAGGACAACAATGCCGGCCACGATAAGAGGTGTTCTGGAATGTTTCTTTTTCGGCAGTTCCGGTTTTACCGGATGCTGCTCATATCTTCCTGGTCTTCCCTGGCTTCCCTGGCTTCCTTCTCTCCGGCTTCTTTCTGATCCCGGTGTTCTCTGCGGCTGTTCCAGTCCTTCGGCTCTTCTGTGCCGTTCTTCTCTTGAGCCTTCCCGTCTTGAACCTTCTGTTCTTGAACGGTCTCTTCTTCTTTTTCTTTTTGGTCCATCGTTTAATGTGATTTCCTTCATATACTTTTCCTTTGCCTCTTAAAAATACTGTTATCATCCCCGGTATTTTGCAGCAGAGCAGACATTTGCGTTCCGCTTTCAAAATACATTCCTATTTTAGCACGTATCCAAAAAAAGTAAACACCTACCTGTCAAGAAAAACAGACCGAAATTACAACATTTTAAATGCGATCAGTACAATCCCCAGAATCACAAGTACCACTCCGGTTGCACGGTTTAACGTTTCCGGTTTTGCCCTGTTTGCAAAACGTGCCGCAATCCTTGCCCACAGGAACGTGAACAGCACGCACAGCACCAGACAGGTGATATCCGGCATGCCGCCGATCGCAAAATGAGAAGCCGCACCGGTAAATGCCGTAAACGCCATGATAAACACGCTCGTTCCGACTGCGGTCTTCAATTCATAGCCAAGCACACTTGTCAGGATCAGAAGCATCATCAGTCCGCCGCCCGCTCCGACAAAGCCGCAGATAAATCCGATCAGCATGCCGCAGATCACAGACTGGATAAAACGCTTCTTTTTTGAGACTGCCTGCATGGCTTCTTTGGTCGTCATAACCGGTTTTACGATAAATTTGACACCAAGCAACAGTGTCATGACCATCGAAAATCCGCCCATGGTCCTACTCGGGAGCAGACTTGCGATATAGCTGCCCACCAGCGTAAATAAAAGTACCGTGACCATCATCACGATTCCGTTTGCCACATCCAGGTTTTTGTTTTTGCCGTAAGTATAAGCTGAGACCGCACTGGCGAGCACATCGCTGGCAAGTGCGATACCGACTGCCTGATACGGATCCATGCCAAGAAAAGTGATCAGCATCGGACTGATCACAGCTGCCGCACTCATGCCGGCAAACCCGGTTCCGATGCCGGCTCCCATTCCGGCAAAGAAACAGACTAAAATCGTAAAAATCATATTTTGCCCTCTTTTCTTTTTTTGTGTTAAAGCCCATTATAAAACATCTTCTCCACAAAAATCAATACCGCAGGAAACGCTTCTTTCGCTTCCTGCGGTATTTTATCTTTTCTTTCAATATCTTTTATGGCAGTCCGGAAAAAAACAGATCAGACTGATCCGTTTTGCCGTGTCGTTACGGTAACTGTGCTGCCGGTCCATCTCCAGGCAAAACACATCCTCTTTTCCGACCAGGTATGCTTCCTCGCCGCACCGGATCTTTACTTCGCCTTCCAGCACAGAAATGTATGCTCTTGTCTTTTTCCCCTGACTGCTGCCGGTATATTCTGCCCCCGGTTCCATATCAATCCGGTAAATCTTTGCCACACAGTTATTTTCATAAGGAAAACAGTTCCATATTTTATATTCGCCCCTTACTTCCTTTGTCGGCTCCATTTCTTTTATATGCACCAGTCTGGACCCTGGAGACACATCCTCTATCAACTCCTGAAATTCAATGTGAAGTCCGCCGATAATCTTTCCGATCACACCAAGAGAAGGGTTTGCAATCCCTTTTTCGATCTGAGCCAGCATACTTTTGCTCACCCCGGTCTGTTCAGCCATTCCCTCAAGACTCATCCCTTTTTCCCTGCGGATCCGCTTTAAATTAACTGCAACGTTATAATTCAGATCGTCCATAACTGCTCCCTAGTCCTCCGATATACTGATCACACTCAGTTCTTTCCGGTACTTTTTTTTATGTTCTTTTTTCTGGAGGTACATTTCATGATCTGCCTGTTTTATAATATCCCTGACCTGCAGCTCCTCATTTCCGCCCTCTACTTCTACGATACCGCAACTGAAACTCTTCGGATATTCCTTTGTCTGCCCGGATGAAAATTCTTTCTGTATTTTCCTTATTTTCCGCTCTGCCATCTCGTAGGGACAGTTATACAGAATCACGCAGAACTCATCTCCTCCAATCCTTGCAAACACATCTTCTTTTCGGATGTGTTTTTGGATCGTCTCAACAAAAAACGTGATATACCAGTCCCCTTCTGTGTGTCCGTATTGATCATTGATATATTTCAGATGATCCAGATCGCAGTAACAGAAAGTCAGACTGCTCTCTTCTTTCAGCATATCCCCTGCCTTCTCCAGGAAATAGTGACGGTTTCCGATCTGTGTCAGCCCATCTCGGTTCGCTTCCATCCTCAGACGTTCTTCCCGCAGCTTCTCTTTCGTCACGTCCCGGATAATATAAAGAAAGGCCTGTTCCCCCTGCCACTGCATATATCCGGTAATGATCCTATAAAAATGATGTCTTGAATCCTCTGCTTCCCATATCCATTCAAAAGAATCTCTGCTCTCTTCCGACCGGTGTTTTTGTGCGAACCGAATACACATCTGGTAAACTTCATTCCGGTCAATACTTCTGTCATTCCTCTTTTTACAGTACAGAATCCTCCTGCCGTCGGCACTGGTCACGAAAATCTCCTCTTCGCTGCGGTCGATCATCTCTACCAGAAGCTGATTGTAAGTTTCTACCATCCCGGCATGTATTTTTTCCCGCTCTGCTTCCTGTTTCAGTTTTAATTCCCGCTCCTTCAGCTGCTGCGTCATCGTATTGAATGCCTCTGAAAATTCCCCGAGATAAGATACTGTCTGAGAATAGTCACCCTTTGCCACCTGTTTTGCCTGCCAGGTCAGATGATTTAGATTTGCATGGATATTTTTTAAATTTTCGCACAAAAAATTCTCCCGCGGAGGCGGCTGCACCGACAGATTTCCTCTCGAAAGGGCTGCTGCGTACTGTTTTGTTTCTGTAAACGTCTCTGCAAAATACTGCAGTCCCCTGCCAAGCTTCCGAAAAGGCTCATCGAGTTGTTCCACATCAAGCGGCTGAATTTTTTTATCATACAGGATGCTTCTGAGGTATTCAAACAATAATTCGCTGTTTTTATCCTCCATGACTATGCTCCTATTTTTCGTCTTCTATATTTGCATGAAATCTGCACACGCGGTCACCGGTTGCCCAGCAGTCTACCTCTACTGCCGTATAGAACTTTCCAGAATACATGCTTAAAATACCGCCGATAAATCCTTCGTCGTAATTGCATACCGTCTCGCCAAGGATCGGAAGTCCGGAACAGTCCGCATCCTCTGACACATTGAGAATGATCTTTCCGCTCTCCTCATCTACCTTTTCGATACGCAGCACACCGATCTTTAATTCCTGCATTTTACTCTGAAGCTCACTTACAAACTGATCCAGCGGCTGATCCAGATTCAGCATTTTCTTTGCAAAATATTCTCCCGCCTTGCGTCCGGCATTGCGGAAAATCTCAATCTGCTTTTCCTTTCCAAACTGTCCGATCAGCTCCTCTTTCAGGGAATATTCCAGCAGACGGTAAACCATCACCGGAAGCTCTTCTCCGAGATTGCCTCTGCTGCCCGCATCATACTGCAGATAATCCTCCAGTGTAAGAACTTTCCCTCCCGTCATAAAAACATTTTCTTCCATTGTATTCTCCTCTGCCCGTGTCCATTTATTCCTTGACTCATCATTCTATGTATTTCAGTATAACATCTCTTTTTTCTCAGTTCAACCAATTTTCCGATAAAAAGAGCCATAACCAACTTCATTTAAAGTCAGCCATGGCTCTGTTTTCTCAAATTTTTATTTATCTTCCAGAATCTTATCGATACTTACCAGTTTTACGCTCAGTACAAAGATTTCTGTTGCCGTTTTCAGCTCTTCCGGTGTCGGGTAAGACGGTGCGATACGAATATTGGAATCCTGCGGATCTTTTCCATACGGGAATGTTGCACCGGCATCGGTCATAACAACACCCGCTTCTTTTGCTTTGGCTACGATTGCTTTTGCACAGCCAGGCAGTGAATCAAAGGAAATGAAGTATCCTCCGCGCGGTTCAAGCCAGCTTCCGATCTCCAGTCCGCCCAGCTCATTTTTCAGTCCGCTCAATACAGTTTCAAATTTCGGACGCAGGATGTCTGCATGCTTTCTCATATGCAGCACCATGCCGTGGATATCTTTGAAGAATCTTACGTGACGCAGCTGGTTCAGCTTGTCATGACCGATGGTCTGGATGGTCATCTGCTTTTTAATATCTGCAATGTTTGCTTTGGAAGTACCGATTGCAGCTACACCGGAACCCGGGAAGCTTACTTTGGATGTAGAGCAGAATTTGTAAACCATGTCCGGATTACCTTCTTTTTTACATTCCATCAGGATCTCAACCAGGTTGTCCTGTTTATCCTCATATAAATGATGGATACCATATGCATTGTCCCAGTAAATACGGAAGTCTTCTGCTGCCGGTTTCAGTCTTGCGAAACGACGTACTGTCTCATCAGAATAGGTGATACCCTGTGGGTTGGAATATTTCGGCACACACCAGATACCTTTGACTGCCGGATCGTTGTTGACATATTCTTCAACCATATCCATATCCGGTCCATCTTCATGCATCGGAATGTTGATCATCTCAATACCGAAGTGCTCTGTAATCTTGAAGTGACGGTCATATCCAGGAACCGGGCACAGGAATTTTACTTTATCCAGTTTGCACCACGGAGTGCTGCCCATTACACCATGAGTCATGGAACGTGCCACCGTATCGTACATAACGTTCAGACTTGAGTTTCCATAAATAATAATATTGTCCGGAGATACCTCTGTCATATCAGCCAGAAGCTCTTTTGCTTCTTTAATACCATCAAGTACGCCATAGTTTCTGCAGTCAACGCCTTCTTCACATACCAGATCTGCATTGCTGTCCAGTACATCCATCATTCCCATTGACAGATTCAGCTGTGCGGTAGAAGGTTTTCCTCTGGACATATCCAGCTTCAATCCTTTGGCCTTTATCTCTGCGAACTGCTGTTCCAGGTTCTCTTTTTCCTTAAGCAGCTCTTCTCTGCTCAAATCCTTGTACGGTGTCATAGTAATCCTCCTCATCTTTCATGTCCATACGCAAAATACACTTGTTTGCCCTGCACGTATCCTGCTCTATCAGCTATTTTATTACGCACCTTGGGTTTCGTCAAGCTTTTTTCGATTTTAGTGATGGAACAGACGGATTCCTGTAAATGCCATTGCCATATTATATTTATCGCATGTCTCGATCACCAGGTCATCTCTTACGGATCCGCCCGGCTCTGCAATATATTTTACACCGCTCTTATGAGCACGCTCGATGTTGTCGCTGAACGGGAAGAATGCATCAGAACCAAGTGTTACGTCCTGCATCTGATCCAGCCATGCACGTTTCTCTTCTTTTGTGAATACTTCCGGTTTTTCGGTAAATACTTTCTGCCATGCTCCGTCAGCCAGTACATCCATATACTCGTCTCCGATGTAAACGTCGATCGCATTGTCACGGTCTGCACGGCGGATGCCTTCGATGAACGGCAGGTTCAGAACTTTCGGGCACTGACGCAGCCACCAGTTGTCAGCCTTCTGTCCGGCAAGGCGTGTGCAGTGTACACGGGACTGCTGTCCGGCACCGATACCGATCGCCTGTCCGTCTTTTACATAGCATACGGAGTTGGACTGTGTGTATTTCAGTGTGATCAGAGAAATCTTCAGGTCATTTAATGCATTCTGCGGAATGTCTTTGTTTTTTGTCACGATGTTGGAGAGCAGCTCATCGTCAATCTTCAGATCCTGACGTCCCTGCTCAAAGGTAACACCAAATACCTGTTTGTGCTCCAGTTTTGCCGGCACATAATTTTCGTCGATCTGGATTACGTTGTAATTTCCTTTTTTCTTCTGTGCCAGGATCTCCAGTGCTTCTTCGCTATAACCCGGAGCGATCACGCCGTCGGATACTTCACGTTTGATCAGCATGGCAGTGTCTTTGTCGCAGACATCGGACAGTGCAATAAAATCTCCGAAAGAAGACATACGGTCTGCACCTCTTGCTCTTGCATAAGCACATGCCAGCGGTGAAAGATCACCCATGTCATCTACCCAGTAGATTTTTTTCAGGACATCAGACATCGGCAGACCGATTGCTGCACCTGCCGGTGAAACATGTTTAAAAGAAGTCGCTGCCGGCAGTCCGGTTGCCTCTTTCAATTCTCTTACCAGCTGCCAGCCGTTAAATGCATCCAGGAAATTGATGTATCCAGGTCTTCCCATCAGCACTTTGATCGGAAGGTCACTGCCGTCTGCCATATAGATCTTAGATGGTTTCTGATTCGGGTTACAGCCATATTTCAGTTCTAATTCTTTCATTCTGATTTCCTCCTGACGTTTCATAATATACGTTAATTCATAAGAGTTAATTCATAAGATGCCATACGAATTGTTCCGTACTTCGTACTCTCACAATTCTTATCTGTTTTTATTTACGATCTTTGTCTCATATTTTCCGGTTGCGATGTCGATGTAACGTACAAACAGGGAGACTTTGTTATCCTCATTCAGACTGTTCCACAGGGTTTCGGTAAATGCTTCCATATCATCCGGAATTGCGATCAGTTTCGGTTCTCCTTCGAAACTTGGCAGCGGATTGCCGTCGCACTTATAAGTATGGATGAAATGTCCTTCGCCTGCCACACAGTTTTCATATGCAAACGTGTAGCGGTTGCAGGAATCCGGATTTCCGTTATTGCTCTTTAAAATCGACATTGCATAGCTGTATTTTCCGTTTTCGATGTGCATGATACCGGAGATACGCGGTGTATAGTTCGGTGCATCCGGCTCAAACTCACGGCTTCGAAGAGACTGTTCAAATGTAAGCTGACGATCCATGCCTTCGTAGATGGTATCGGTCTGATCTCCGTTTGTAACGATCGTCTTGTTTCCCAGCACACGTACCGGTGCGTAGATGATCAGGCTCGGGTCAACCAGCTTGGAAGGATCAAATGCCTGTGTTCGGATGCCTTCTCCATCCTCCACAAAGATACGGTTGCGGCTGTTCTCGCTTCTTCCCATGATAAAATAAGCGGTCACTGCCTTTGTACCATCCTTGGATCTTCCAATGATGATACCTCTTCCCGGATAAGAATTTTCCTGAAGTTCTTTTTCAATCGATAACATTTCCATGTTTGCATTCTCCTTTTCTTTTCACTCTCAACCTGCTTTAAAGCACTGTGCCAATCCACAGAACATTTCATTTTGCCAAAAATCCGAATTCAGACCAAGGCAAAAAAAATGTGCCGCACACTCCAAGCAAGATCTGCCCAGACGGTCGACACTTTTACCCTTATACTCCCTGTGGTCTATTCCACTTCCGTCAGTCGTATAATTATTTAAACCTTACCATTTCCCTGAAAAAAAGTCAACCTTGATTTTCGGTTTTCAGCCTTTTTCCATCCAGCACTGCCTCGGTCAGCACATCGCCCCGGTATTTCAGTTTCAGAGAAAAAAACGGATGCTCTTCTTTTAAAAGTTTAAAAAAGATTTTATCGCCTTCCCAGAGGTTCAGCCTTTCAAGCTCACTTTTCTTTACCCACTCCAGCGTTCCTTCATCGCAGGTGATCATATCCCCTTCAAAGCCATCCGCCGTGTAAAGACACATATATTCCGTTTCCCATGCATCTGAAAGAAACGTGACCAGTCCCCGGAAACGCCAGGAAGTGAGCGTAAGCCCTGTTTCTTCCTTTACTTCACGGAGCAGACATTCTTCCGGCGTCTCGTCCTTCTCAAAATGCCCGCCGACCCCGATCCACTTGTCTTTATTGACATCCACCTCTTTTTTGATGCGGTGCAGCATCAGATAGCGGTCATCCTTTTCCAGATAACAAAGTGTTGTAAGTCCCATTTTCTGTCTTTTCCTCCCTTTCCCGGTGCATGACGTGCACCTCGCAGCAAGAATGCCAGAGGCATTCTTGAATTAAGTTTCATACCTGCATATTTCCCTACATCTGCTTGCGGACAACTGCATATTCATCATCCAGCCGATAATATGGGCAACAATAGTGGCTGTCCTCCATAAAACGCACCAGCTCATCCTCATCAAGATTCACTGTACAGATGGATTCTTCACAGTCCTCGTCATATACATAATTCACACAGGTTTCACAGTCATTACGCATCGCTTTCTCCCTTTCTCAATTTCCGTAAAACTGATACAGGCATCCCGTCTGATTTTTATACTTTCTGTTCTCGGTTCTGGAATTGCCTGCTCTGTGTTCATCTTATCTTTTTTTCTTTTTTCTGTCAATGCCAGGAATCCAGGGTATCATGTTTCTGCTTTTTGGCTCTTTTACGACATATTTTGTCCTGTAAAGGCACATGCTGTCCTTTAACGGGACAGCCCTTTTTCAATTTTCGTTTACCATGTGTTTGACCAAACAATTTCCGCATGAATTCAAGTCGAACGCACGTGAGACTTGGCACGCGATTCTGGTCAGCCTGGCTGACATTTGCCTGACAGAATCGCTGTGCAATAAAGGGTTCAAGGAGACCTTATGAATTGTTTTACCAAAAAAAGGAGGACTTATATGCCGCGAATTATAGAAGGAAAAGAAATGAACCTGATCGGCGACCGACTCCGGGTTCTGCGAAAAAAACATCACTTAAGCCAGCAACAGCTTTCCGAACGTCTGGAAACACAGGCTGTTTATATCTGCCGCGGTTCCATTTCAAGAATTGAGGACAAAAGTCGAACCGTCACTGACATTGAACTAATGGGACTTGCAAAAGTACTTGGTGTAAAAATTCAGGATCTGTTTGAATAGTGTTATTTTCCCACTGCAAAGCATTAACTTATTGACTTATTGTGCAGAAACTCTTACAATGGATAGATGAGCAGGATGCGAATTTTTCTTTACTCGAGAGCCATTCGCATACATCAAAACTACGATATATTCATTTATTCTTGAATTAGGAGGATTTTTATTATGCAGCAAGTATCTGTATTTGCAGAAAACCAAAGAGGTATGATGGAAAAGATCACAGGTGTTCTTCGCAGTGAAGATATCAATATCCTGGGATCGGTAACAAATGACAGTGCCGAATACGGTATCGTCCGCATGGTCGTATCCAATCCGGCAGCAGCCGTAGATGCTCTGACAAAAGCCGGTCTTCTGTGCCATCTTACGGAAGTAGTCGGCGTGGAACTGATGGATGAAGTCGGAAATCTGAACCAGCTGCTCCAGGCACTTTCCGAGAGCAATATCAATGTAAATTACCTGTACCTTTCCTTTAACCGCGAGACAGGCATGCCGATCATGGTATTCCATTCCGAGGATATTATGGAAGTGAAAGCCTGTATCGAACGCAAAGGGTATACAGTATTGTAAAGATTTACCGTTGGTTTCCTGGCAGATGTAAAGAATTGAAATGCCGGGTGTTTTAAAATACTGTTTGCAAATGAATAGTATTGCATATGCAAATGAACGAATTCCCCGAAGGGCACGTAAAAGTGCCTTCTTGGGAATTGTTCATTTTGCACATTGCCGTACATTTTTGAACAGCCATAGTTTTTAAAATCATAGCGTTCCGCTTCAGAAACAGCGGTCAGGCCAGGAGCTTTTGGCAATGTGCAGACGAACTGCATTGCAAAATATAGTGCATAAAATAATATAGCCATGATGAATTCGAAAACAAATCGCTCTGACGGTAGCGAGGCTTCCGTCGTGAGGTTTGCGATGCTGCCGCCCCAAGGAGCCGCTGTCTGAGCCTCGAAGAGGCGAGTTTAGGCGAAGGGCGGCTAACAGGCGAGCGAACAGAACAGGAAACGCAGCGTGTCAGGAGATTGTTTTTGGATCATCATGGCGTTATATATTTTATAAAATCATTTCTATGGCGTTCATTTGCACATTTAAAAACTCGCCGTAAATTGATCCAGCACTTCTCTGGCTTCTTCCACCTTCTTTTCATCAGTTCTCCAGATTTCGAATTCACTCATCGACGGCAGTCCCATATTGATCCCTTCTTTTCGATAAACCATACGGCTGTCCAGTGTCATTTTCCCAGACATATGGAAGGTCGTGATCCCGGTCTTTGGTGCCAGATAGCGAATCGCATCTGCATCGATTCCGGCTCCTGCCATGATATCAACTTTTCCGTCTGCTTTCAGGGCAAGCTGTTTTAAGATTTCTACGCCTTCTTTTGCACTTTTTCTCTGACCGGATGTAAGAATGGTATTTACACCCAGTTCTTTTGCCGTCTCCAGAGCTTCAAACGGATCACGGCACACATCAAATGCACGATGCAGTGTGATGCTCATATCTCCTGCTGCATCGATCATGCGTTTCATCGCTTCGACATCCAGTGTTCCATCCGGCTTTAAAGCTCCGATCACGGCCGCATCTGCACCAAGCTTTCGGAAAGTACGGATATCTTCGCATAAAATATCAATTTCATGTCTGGTGTAACAGAAATCTCCAAAACGCGGACGCATCAGTGCATGGATGCGAATATCCATCTGATTTTTAATTTCCTGAAACAGGGCTGTCCCCGGAGTCACTCCGCCGATCACAAGTCCCTGACAGAGTTCCAGTCTGTCTGCTCCGCCGTTTTTTGCTGCGATTGCAGATTCTACGCTGTCTACACAGCACTCTAAAATACCCTTCATGACGATTTCCTCTTTTCTTTCATATCTTTCTGTGATACCGGTTTACCATCTACCACGGTCTTTGCATTCGGATAAATCTGCTCCATTCGTTTATCCGGGAAATGTTTGTCTAAAAATTTTTCCAGATCCGTACGGCTGTCCTCTACCGCCGCTGTCATCTGCGGCGTTTTCTGAAGACTCCCCTGCTGTCTTTGATTGTAACGGTTTAGAGCCAACGTTGACATGCCGGCATTGAAGATCATAAACAGGATCAGTATCCAGGTCAGAATATTTCCTGTTTTTATCGGAATTTTTTCGATCAGATTCGAAAGTTTCGGATAGATGATCTTCAGCCAGACTACTGCGGCAATCCCCCAGAAAAAGCAGAACAGCAGATTGATCCTGCCGCCAAGATTAAAAGGCAGCTTACTGTAATCCCAAAAAACCGTCCCGAAAACCAGCTCGGTAAATACGCTGCAGGCATATTCATAAGCCCCGCCAAGCACCGTTCCAAGCATAAAAATATAACGGTCACTTTTCTCTTTATATTTATAAAGCAATGCCGTGAACATCGCACAGCCAAGTCCCCATACAATACTGAATGGACCATAGACCACGCTGCTTCTGCTCATCCATCGCCCCATGGAATAACGGCAGAAAAGCGTCTCCACAAGATCTCCGATAAAAGCCCCGATCAGAAACAGCCAGAAAATCTTGAAAAAGCAGCAGCCTTCCGCAAATACCGTCTTTTCTTTTTTCGTATTTTTCCTGACGGATTCTTTGATATTCTCTGTCTTAATATTCGGATATGCCCGCATCATACGCTTCTGTATCCGGACAGTTATGGCATTGCCAACGTTTTCCGATACTTTTTGCATATTTTCATTGAGCTGCATGATCCTTCGAAGTTTGATCTTCAGCTGTAAAACAGCGATCACAGAACCAAGGAAATCAATCCCCATCAGAATATACGCTACGATCAGGATAATCCTTCCAATAAAATGCGGGATCTGTTTTAAAATCTGCAGGATCAGAGGATTGGCAAATTTCATCGTCACAACGATCGCCGCACCGAAGATCAGCAGATGCCAGATTCCAAAATATCCCTCGTACTGAAAACGATTCTTACTGTAATCCCACCATTTCCGATGAAAAATATGCTCCAGGATCAGCCCTGTCATAATGGACACGAACGCTGCCAGAAGTGCTCCTCCTATAAACAAGAAAAAAATCCGATGCCGCAGTTCCGGCAGGAAAATACAGCACAGTACGGCACAGACACCATACGACAGGCAGAACGGCATGTTCATAAAACCGGTATTTACAAATTTTCGGTTACGTACGGCATTTGCCACAACGCCTGCACACCAGCCGGCAAAAGAATAAATCAGAAAGAACCAGCAAAGTTCGTAAAATGTATAGACCAATTTATTTTCCCCTTTTCTCTTTTTCTTATGTGTGTTACTATATAAAGATGCCAGGGTCAAAATGTCGTTCTTTTTTATAACGAAACAATTCACAGGCATCATTGATGTCAAAAGATTTTTGACTCTGACAGACAGTATACCTGTAAACAGGATTGCTTGCAAGAGAAAAACCGATTCGTTTTATTTTTATATAAAAATAATATAACTGTTATTTTAAATATACATTTTACATTTTTCTATTTCTCTGTATACTAAGGGACGGACTTTGAAGCGATGTCCCTGAATCCTGATGATCCCAACACAGATGCGTGAGCATCTTTATACCCCCGAACCAAGAAAGGATGGCGGCAGCTTATGTTTGATAAGTTATTTTTTACAAAAAACGGTCAAATATCGGAATCACTGGCTTTAGGAATTTTTCTGACTCTGGCAGGCGGTTTCCAGGATGCGTATTCTTACAACGTGCGTGATCACGTGTTTGCAAATGCTCAGACTGGAAACATTGTATTGCTCGGACAGAATATCGCTTCCGGAAACCTGATGCATGCCCTGCGTTATCTTCTGCCGCTTGCCGCTTTTTTTCTTGGTGTATACCTTACGGAATGGATCAAGCATTTTTATAAAACCAGCGTCAAGATCCATTGGAGGCAGATTGTTCTGATCATAGAAATCCTGATCCTCGGGATCACCGGATTTCTGCCGAATGAACCTACCCTCAATGTGATCGCGAACATCATGCTTTCTTTCGCCTGTGCCATGCAGGTCGATACCTTCCGCAAATTCCGCAGTATTCCATGTGCAACAACCATGTGCATCGGAAATATGCGAAGTGCGACCGAATATCTCTGCCTGTACCATATCAGCAAAGATCCGGCGATGAAATACAAAAGCATACACTGTGGATTTATTATTCTGGTTTTTGCGATCGGTGCCGCTTTCGGTGCCTCCTGCTCCGCCTGGTTTGGCGTAAAGGCAATCTGGATCGCCATGGCCATGCAGGTAGTCGGATTCTTTATGATGTTTGCACATCAGGATATAGAAGCATTCGAGAAATTCGAAGAAGAAGAAAAAGAAAAGATCCGTCAGACACACGCCAGAAAAAAATAAACATGAAACTATGTTTATTGCTTACCTGCATATATGTTTACTACTTACTCACACGAAAAAAGGAACTGCCGACTGTAGTTCCTTTTTTCGTTTTCAAACTTTCTACCTTCCCGGTATTTTATTTTGCGTGAGGCAGACTCAGCTCATCGATCTTCTTCCGTTCTTCTTCTGTGAAATCTGCACTTTCCAGAACTTTCAGATTATCAAGGATCTGTGTTGTCTTGGATGCACCGATCAGCACGCTGGTCACTACATGGTCTTTTAATACCCATTTCAGTGCCATCTGTGCCAGGCTCTCACCTCTCTGTTTTGCCAGTTCGTTCAGTCCACGGATACTTGCCAGTTTTTCTTCCGTCAGCTGATCTGCTTTTAAAAATCTTCCGTCCGTTGCAATACGGCTGTCAGCCGGGATACCGTTCAGGTAACGGTCTGTCAGAGTTCCCTGTGCCAGAGGGCTGAATGCGATGATCCCTTTCTTTGCTTCTGCTGCTGCCTGTTTCAGTCCGTTCTTCTCGATCGTACGGTCAAAGATGGAATAACGGTTCTGGTTGATGATATACGGGCAGTGCAGGTCTTTCAGAATTGCTTCTGCCTGCTTCATATGCTCTCCGTCATAATTGGAAATGCCTGCATAGAGTGCTTTTCCGCTGCGGACGATCTGTGCCAGTGTCTCCATGGTCTCCTCAAGCGGTGTCTCCGGATCCATGCGATGATGATAGAAGATATCAACGTATTCCAGCCCCATTCTTTTAAGGCTCTGATCCAGACTTGCGATCAGATACTTTTTGCTTCCCCAGTTTCCGTAAGGGCCATCCCACATCACATAACCGGCTTTTGTACTTACCAGGATCTCATCACGGTAAGCACCGAGATCTTCTTTTAAAATTCTTCCGAAATTGCGTTCTGCACTTCCCGGTTCCGGTCCGTAATTGTTTGCAAGGTCAAAATGTGTGATTCCATGGTCAAATGCAGTAAAACACAGTGCTTTCATATTTTTGTAATCGCAGTGTGTTCCAAAATTGTGCCACAGTCCGAGAGACAGCTCCGGAAGCAGCAGTCCGCTGTTGCCGCATCGGTTATACTGCATGGTTTCATAACGTTTTTCGTCTGCCTGATACATAGTAATTTCCTCCTTATGATCTCATGGCAATGTCTGCCAGTTCTTTGCAATCTTTCTTTTTACTCTTTACAAACGATAACACTTCAAGTACACTTGAAGTCAAGAACTTTTTCTATATTTTTGCATAAAGGAGACGCGTCATGGATACCTATACAATAAAAGAAGTTTCTGAAATGTTCCATCTGCCTTCTTCTACCCTTCGCTATTACGAAGATCTTGGCATCCTTACAAACGTCGGACGCAGCAAATCCGGCCAGCGTGTCTATATACAGGGACATATCAACCGTCTGAAGACCATCTGCTGCTTTAAGAAAACCGGCATGTCGATTGCCAAACTGCAGCAGTTTTTTGCCTGCGAAGAAGACGAATCTGCTCATATCGATGAGATTTTAAGTCTGCTGAATGACCAGCAGGAACACATTCTGAATGAGATCAGCCAATATCAGGCTTCTCTTACACATCTGCAGCGAAAACTTCATTATTATACAGACATCAAGACAAGTCTGGAAAATGGAACTCCGCTGCCAAAATGGGCAGATTACCGAGAGTATGCAGAACAGGCAAAATAACGGCTTGACCTTAACATTATTAAATTTATTTATCCGGAGGTATTTTACTATGAAATTTATTTATCCTGCTATTTTCAGCAAAACAACCGAAGGCACCTTCGAGGCCCGTTTCCCGGACCTGGAATGCTGCACGGCAACCGGCGAGACACTTGACGACTGCATTGAAAATGCAAATCAGGCTGCCTATGACTGGATCTATGTCGAACTGACCGAGTTTGATTCTGAGCTTCCGCCGATCACCGACCCGGATGATCTGGTGCTCTCTGACAACGAAACATTGCGAAATATTTCCGTAAATATTCGCCTCACCGATGGCTGGGACGAATAAATACTCTGACAGTTCCATACTATTTATAAAACAGTTGACATAACTTCTTGCAAAATCTTTCCCTATCCATTAAGATAAAAAGGTATGTTAATTCAAACCTGAGGAAAGGAAAGGTAGAAAACACATGGAAAAGTTCTTCAAACTGAAGGAAAATGGTACAAATGTCAGTACCGAAATCATGGCCGGAATCACAACATTCATGACGATGGCCTACATTCTCGCAGTAAATCCTAACATCCTGTCTGCATCCGGCATGGATCGCGGTGCGGTATTTACTGCAACGGCATTATCAGCTTTCATCGCCACCTGCCTGATGGCACTGCTGTCAAACTATCCGTTTGTTCTGGCTCCTGGTATGGGACTGAATGCTTACTTTGCCTACACCGTTGTCCTTGGTATGGGATATACCTGGCAGGCAGCACTCGCAGCCGTATTTGTAGAGGGTATTATTTTCATCGTTCTCTCTCTTACAAACGTACGTGAAGCGATCTTCAATGCAATCCCGATGAATCTGAAACACGCCGTATCGGTAGGTATCGGTCTGTTTATCGCATTTATCGGTCTGCAGAATGCAAAAATCGTTGTAAACAATGACTCCACACTGCTTGGTCTGTTCTCTTTCAAGGGTTCTGTTCAGGCCGGAACTTTCAATTACGAAGGTATCACCGTCTTGCTTGCTCTGATCGGTATTCTGATCACTGCGATCTTCCTGATCAAGAACGTAAAAGGCGGTATTCTCTGGGGTATTTTGATCACCTGGGGACTTGGAATCATCTGTCAGTTCACCGGACTTTATGTTCCGAATGCAGACGCTGGTTTTTACAGCCTGCTGCCTGACTTCTCAAGCGGTTTTTCCATTCCGGCTCTGACACCAACCCTGATGAAAATGGACTTTTCCATTGTATTCTCCCTTGACTTTGTTGTCATCATGTTTGCATTCTTGTTTGTAGATATGTTTGACACTCTTGGAACCCTGATCGGTGTTGCTTCCAAAGCAGATATGCTGGATAAAGACGGAAAGCTGCCGAACATCCGCGGTGCCCTGCTCGCTGATGCCGTTGGTACTTCCGTAGGTGCTATGTTCGGTACTTCTACCGTTACCACATTCGTAGAAAGTGCATCCGGTGTAGCAGAAGGCGGACGTACCGGTCTGACTTCCCTGACAGCAGCGATCCTGTTCGGACTGTCCCTGTTCCTGTCCCCGATCTTCCTAGCAATCCCGTCTTTCGCAACGGCTCCTGCCCTGATCATGGTTGGATTCTTAATGCTGACCTCTATCACGAAGATTGATTTTTCTGACTACACAGAGGCTATTCCATGCTTTATCGCAATCATTGCCATGCCGTTCATGTACAGTATTTCAGAAGGTATCGCTATGGGCGTTATCTCCTACGTTGTACTGAATATTGCGACCGGAAAGGCAAAAGAAAAGAAGATCAGTATTCTGATGTATGTTCTGGCTGTGCTGTTCATACTGAAGTATGTTGTTCTGTAATGTAAATGATGTTGGGATCAAAAGTCCCAAACTATGATGCCTGCGGATTGTTCCGTGCGTCGCACTCCCACAATCTTTCTACGCTCCGCTTCGGCCGGCACAAAACCATTGTCCACCGGACAATGTGTGCCCTCGCGGAGCGTTTATCTTAGTCGGAGATTGCACTCC
The DNA here is from genome assembly GCF_018783905.1 of Ruminococcus sp. MCC718. Taxonomy (NCBI): domain Bacteria; kingdom Bacillati; phylum Bacillota; class Clostridia; order Eubacteriales; family Oscillospiraceae; genus Ruminococcus; species Ruminococcus sp. MCC718. Next base: position 6,474 of record NZ_WQNP01000023.1, on the reverse strand, counting down.
CACTAAGACAAATTTGTTGCTCGCCACTTATATCTTCTCCGACTAAGATAAACTGTTTTAGATCCGTCAGTGTCGGCACACATGCATACAGCATATCTTTGATCTCTTCATCCGGCTGTGTCAGATCCGGAACCATAACCACTTTACATCCGGCCGCACAGGCACTTTTGATGCCGTTTGGTGAATCCTCAACCGCCATACATTCTTCCGGGGCAAGTCCGATCTGACTGCATGCATATTCATAGACATCCGGTGCCGGTTTTCCGTGTTCCACCATCGGTGCACAGACAATCTTGTCAAAATACTCATACAGTCCAAACTGTTTCAGATAACGTGTCGTTCTCTCCAGATCACTGGCCGTTGCAACTGCACGGTGTATATTCTTATCTTTCAGATAAGTAAGAATCTCAACTGCCCCCGGTTTTATATCCACTTTGACTGTCTTCAGATATTCTTCCATAATTTTTCTTCGGTAACTTCTTACTGCTTCATAATCCAGGTTCGGATCATTCACCATTTTTTTCAAATACTCGGGTGCATATGGCCTCCCCAGAGACCTCAGTGTCAGAACCTGTTCCCTCGTAACCTTATATCCGAAATGTTCCAGAGCCTTTGGCCAGAACATAATATAATATTTCTCCGTGTCCAGTAACGTGCCGTCCATATCAAAAATAACTGCTTTTATCATTTGTTCTCTTCCCCCGTCAGTTTTACGACCGTCATCTTATGATGCATCGCTTTCATCACTGTATCAAACATATCTTTTGTTTTCACACGGATACTGGAAGTATTCACACACGGATGACATCCGATCCATTCTTCCTTGAGCAGATCCTCATCCACCAGAAGACGTACTGCATTGTCTTTGTCATTCATCAGTCCCATAATGCTGACCGATCCCGGCGTAATATCCAGATATTTTTCCATATATTCCGCCCCCGCAAACGAAAGTCTCGCACTCCCGATCTGTTTTGAGAGTTCTTTCGTCTTGAACACCTTGTCCCCCGGTATCAAAAGCAGATAAAAATCCGTCTTCTGCCGGTTGCACAGAAACAGATTTTTGCACATTTCCACGCCAAGTGCCTCATCGACCTCTTTGCATGCTTCCATTGTAAAAGCTGCCTCATGATCCATCCTCTGATAATCTACACCAAGACCATCCAGAAAATCATAAGTACGGATCTCCTTGTCCATTCTGCCTGCTGCATCGGCAGGTCTTCCATTCTGTAATTCCATGTTGTTGTCTCCTGTTATTCCTCTGTATACCTCCGCGATCCGCCGGAGGATACAGCAATCCTGTGAAAAATCAAATCCCTCCACTGATATAAGCTAAAAGTCCCCTGCATCCACGCAGAATATCATCGTAAGTTGCATCAAAATCCCCTGTATACCACGGATCTGCCACGTCACGTGCCGCTGACAGCTGATGCGTCTTCTCATAATCCGCAAAAGAAAGCATCTTATAAATCTTATGCTCCTCATCACCGCCCACAATCCGTGTCATGTTTCTTATATTAGCAGAATCCATTCCAATAAGAAAGTCAAAATTTTCATAATCCTGCCGCGTCATCTGCCTCGCATGATGTGCAATCAGCGGAATCTGCACCTGTCGCAGCTTGTTTCTCGTTCCATAATGCGGCGGATTGCCGATCTCCTCACGGCTGGTCGCCGCAGAATCAATCTCAAAGCAGTCTTCAAGCCCTGCCTGACGGACCAGGTAAGTGAAGACACTCTGGGACATTGTGCTGCGGCAGATGTTGCCGTGGCAAACAAATAGTACTTTTATCATTGTTTTGTTTCTCCTTGTTTTGCCCCGGAATGCCCTGTTTTGCAAGGGATTCTGAGAATTTGTAAAATGTGTGTTTTAGCTGGCATCTTGGCAAAACAGAGCAAGATGGAGCAAGTTATTGCGGGCTGTTAGTAGTAAAGTTGGTAATAAAACGAGGTATACTCACTACTAAGGATTATTTTCAATCTAATAATAATTCTCCTTCTGGATAATATGCACTGCGATTTGTCCAAGTCATACCTATTTGCTCGTATTCAATATGATTCTCCGAAACATCCTCATCAATAAATTTAACACACTTGCATCTCAAATAGTCGGCACCACATTTAGTACACTTACTATTTTTTACCCACTTAATCGGTGCACAAATTATCTTATTATCTTTAAGATATGATGCTTCTTCCTTAGAAACAGCTAATTCTACTATTTCCTCTTTCCCTTCCCACCTAGTTCCAGAAATATATTTTGGATGAACTACATATCTATCAAAGCAAACTACATCTCCATAAATCAATGTGAATTTATTAGGTCTATCCCCTGCGTTTCCAAAATTATTATTTTCAGTGTATAGTCTTTCTACCAAATCATTAAAAGTATCTTTTCTCTCTTCCAATGAATCTTTCAAAGTAGAAACATAATCTGACACATGCCCCGCAAATGATAATTGTACAGCTTCATCATGCTCGTTAAGCATAATTCCAACCGATAGTAATCTGTTGTCGCCATTTTTGTTCCAAGCATTACATAAATCATATATTGCTTCCAACACTGTATATATAGTTTCCAGAGTTCCACAACATATCGTGGGAAAATTAGTTACTGTATCCCCAAACTCTATCATTGTAGTAAATGGCATTCTTAGCTTAATTCCCTTTCTTATAAGTAGCTTAAAAAAGGTAATTGAATCTGCTTCTAATATCTTTACTCGTTTTTCCTCATTACATATAAACTCATCCTTGTTTATAATTCGTACATCATAACTATCTGAAATATCTATTTTGGGTGAATATCTAAAGAAAATTCTCAATCCATCTCCTTTATTCAAATCAACTGGAATAAACTTGTTTGATCTATCTACTATAGAATTTCTTTGTGCACTCTCTTTTTTTATTTGTTCATATTTCTCATCTATTCCACCAAAATACTGGCCAATCAATGAATTTTCTCTATAAAAGCTACTAATCAATTCTTTCCATAGTGATACCGAAAAATCATTGTCAATTCTCCAAAGTTTAATATACTTCGAATTTTTTCCACATTTACTAATATCATTTTTTTTATCAATACGTTCAAGAATATTTTCTTCATTATATAATCTTATTGCACCATCAAGATGCGTAGGTAATCCTGTACTTGGATTCAACATGCTATGAACATATCTACACCCCCAAAGCATAGTATTTCCACCGTCAAATGAAACATTTTCTCTATCACATAATTCCTCACATTCAAAAGTTCTAGTTCCATCTTGCTTATGCCAATAAAATTGTGTTCCCACAATGTTCGAAAAAAGATTGTCATAATGTTCATTTTCATAACAAGTCACACCCTCTGGTATTAATTTCAAATCTTCACTAAAATAAGGCCCCCTAATATATTGATATTCTATTTCAGGATGCTCTGTTCCCGGAAGTCCTACCATATCCATATCTAGTGCAACTTTAACATTTAGGTTAGGAATATCTCTTAACTTCTCAAATGAAACAAAAAATTCTTCATTGGTAGAATTTAATATCGATAATGTTCTTCTAAAAAACTGATGTGCAAACAACAGATACCCATCTTTAAAATATACACCTGGAATCAAAACTCCTTTTTCTCCATCCGTTGTGGTTGAATATACAGATTCCAATTCATTAATATCCGTAAGACCATCTTTAAAGTTATTTATCCACTCTGGAAATAATCTTTTTACTATATCATTATCTTTTATTGCTACCGCTTGTCCTATAGGAGCTACCCGGAACGAATCCGTAATTACATCTTTTAACTTTCCAACTAATGAATCAATTTCATCTCTATGAGCCTCGCAAAACTGTTGATAATCATTTACCTCTATCATTTTTCGTAACATCTCATGTTCTTCAGTCGTTTCCATGATAGCACCTTCATTAGTAACATACGCTTTACCTGGTTCCATATAAACTCCAGTTAGCCTTGTATATCCTATAGGTTTCGTTCTATCGTGTCCTATATTCATAGGTATCGTTCTATCCCAAGTATCGCGATATGCTTTTAAAATTGTACTTAATGGAATAAAATGGTTTTTTCTATTAAGTCCATCTGTCATAGCAACTCCCTGATACACTTCCATTTATCACCATCTCTTTTCATATAATTATCTAAATTATATTATATCGTCATTTTCACTTCTTTTCCACAGAAAAATAACGCCCTAGCCTAAGCCAGAGCGTCATCCTTTTCCATATTAAACTACCTTAAACATTTTCTGCGACATTGGTTTCTCTTTCTTCTGCTCAACCTCCGGCTGTGCTTTCCTAAACTCTTCCATCCGTTTCAATTCTTCCTCAGCGTCATCGAATCCGATATGCGTGTACACATTCATTGTGACTGATATATCCGAATGCCCCATGAGGTACTGCAGCGTCTTTGGATTCATTCCCGATTTTGCCATATTCGAGCAATAGGTATGTCGGCATACATGAGGCGTAATGTTTGGCATCTGCACCCGGTAAATGTCATTGTACCTTCCAACCATATGATTAAAACGATGTTGCCAGTGCATTGCCACAAGTGGCATTCCATTATCATCGTAAAACAGGAATCCGCTATATCCATCTATGGACTTCTCCACTTTCGGTGCATTTCTGTCCTCGATGATTGCCTGAAACATCTGTGCCACATCCTCCGTGATTGGTAATACTCTTGTTCCGGCATCCGTCTTTGTAGTTTCTATGATGTATCGCATATCCGATGTTCGTTGCAACTGGTGGTCAATATTTACAGTTCTGTTCTCAAGATCAATGTCCTTCAGCGTCAAGCCACAAAATTCTGATATTCGCATTCCCGTATGAAATAATATGTACACCACTTCATAATATTTACAGTACACCACATCGTCATGCACAAACTTTAAGAACTTTCTCATCTGATCTTTTATGATTGCCTCTCTTGTAACTGCATCATTTACCAATACTCCGGCAAGCTGAAATCCGAATGGATTCTTTACCAGAATGTCATCATCCACCGCCATCTGAAAGGCCGGGCGCAGCACTCCTCGGATGGTATGAATGGAACTGTAGCTTTTCCTATCTTCCTGCTGCAATTTAATAAGGAATAGCTTTGCATCGGAAGTTTTCACACTTCGTATCGCCTTTTTGCCAAATGCTTCCTTCGCAAGTAATCTCTGCACTATTACATATCCCTGTTTTGTGCTTTGCCTTACTCCGGTCTTTGTTTTCAAATATCGGTCTACCAGTTCACATACTGTCATCTGTCCGTCTACGATATTTACAAGCAAATCCAAGTCTGTATTTACCTGTTTTTCCAATTCACGAAGGGAAAGGCATGGTTTCTTGCCCTTTGGAAGTTTGTCCGTAGGCTCTAGTTTCCAACTGTATACAAAATGTGGTTTTCCATCAATGTGATATTTATATTGATATTTTCCGTCTGCTCTTATGCTTTCTCCCGGTCTTAATACTCTGCGTTTGGAGTCCCGCCTTGTCTGTCCTCTTCCTGCCTTTGCCATTATACCCGCCTCCTTAGTTCTGGATGGTTACGCAGATACCTTTCAAAGGCTACACGAAGAATCAGCTTGCGTTCTCCGTAGTATGCTAGAAAATCTTCCCCATCCGTATTATTCAATAAATCATAAAATTTTCTCCGGCTCAGAACAAAATATTCAATTGCCTCAGAAGGATTCAAAATATCCTTTTCTGCTAAACTTGGTCTTGCCATAAAAGTACTTCCTTTCTGCCAAAAGTGGCTGTTTTCAAGGGTTTTCGGGGTCATCCTATGTTCGCTCTTACGCCCTGTAATAGCAACTACTTTCGGCAGATAAAAGGAACTATATTTCTGAAGAATTAAGAATAAATTCTTCGAACTTCGGGCGGATAATGAGGAATCGGTTTCCACAGTACACCGCCACCGTTCCAAGGTTATCCTCTGCAATTCTTCTCAGTTTCTTTATACCAATATTAAAATAAGCTGCTGCCTCCTTGATGGTGAGCATATACTTCTCACTAACAGGAAGCGTTTCATTGCTTTCTGCATTCATAGTATCTCTCCTTCCGACAAGGTGGTCACACAGCTGACTCCTTTGTACTATTTTTCCTTTTTTGTCATTTTTACTCTGATTCTGTGATATTTGCCCCCAGGGGCGGTCTGAATCTCTGTCACCTTTTATGCAGGGCAACGGTGCCGCCCCTTCACGCACAAAAACTGCGAATTTAAACGGGGTATTAACCCCCAATACAGCTAAATACCATACAAGGGGTGTTTATTATGTTAAGGCGATATGAGTTGAACGATGATGAATGGAACCGCATTGTGAATCTACTTCCCCCCGAAAATACAGGCAAGCGGGGACGTCCACGAAAGTGTAATCGCACAATCTTAAATGGAATGGTTTGGATTGCACGCAGCGGTGCACCCTGGCGTGACCTTCCGGAACGTTATGGACCATGGGAAACCGTTTACAGTCGCTTTCGTAAATGGATTGAAGA
>NZ_WQNP01000153.1:0-228 GCF_018783905.1 Ruminococcus sp. MCC718 | reverse complement strand
CCCTTGATTTTACTGGGTTTCTGGGATTTTTCCCTTCGGCCATATATAAGATTATCAACTCTTTTTCGAGTTGTCAATCTACAGATTTTTTCGATTTGGTAACATTAGAACGCTCCCCAATTTGGGGAATGCTTTGTTGTCACCCTTAGCATTTTTCAGAATAGATTCGAACTGAAAGTTGTTTTTCATTTTTTCCCTTTGGGGAATGCCTCGGCTTTCTCTTAGGAG
>NZ_WQNP01000152.1:0-31637 GCF_018783905.1 Ruminococcus sp. MCC718 | reverse complement strand
TATTGAAACCGCCGTGTACCGAACGGTACGCACGGTGGTGTGAGAGGACGGCGGTTAGTCACCGCCTCCTACTCGATTATAAGATCAGCAAAGAAGAGGAGAAAAGCGATGAAGCACAAAGCAGTCACACAGCGTATCCTTGCATGGATGCTTGCTCTGGCATTGCTGTTTACCGGCATTCTTCCGGCAAATACAGCAAGCCTGACCGTAAATGCAGCGAGTACGACAAAAAGCAGCAATGAAATCACAACTGCAGAAGAATTTCCGACCCAAATTCCGGCAGGTGAAACCTATACACTGACGGCGGATATTAAGCTGGCAGACGGACAGCAGATCACAGATCTTGCCGGAACTCTGGACGGACAGGGACATGTGATCACCCTTTCCGGGAAAGCACTGGCGGAAAACGTATCCGGTACGATCCAGAACCTGGGAGTTGCAGGATCTGTTGATGTTACTTCCGGCTATAGAGGAAGTATTGCAGACAATCTGACCGGAACCATTCAGAATTCTTATTCTCAGGCAAAGATCAATGACAACTGGAATACTGTTGGCGGACTGGCTGGAACGATAAAAGGCGGAACTGTCCGTAACTGTTACTATGCAGCAGAGCTGAAGATGATGAATGGCGGAATTGCAGCCTATGCAGCAAGTGATGCAAGATCGCAGATCTCAAACAGCTATTTTCAGTCCGGAACTATGATTGAGACAGTTGCCATGGCAGCTTCCAACGCAGATGTCAGCGACTGTGCATCCAAATCTGCTGATGAATTAAAAACAGCAGACACCGTTGCTCTGTTAAATACAGGTATCGTCGATACCGGCTATATCTTTGCAGTCTCCGAAGATGGCGGATTTCCGGTTCTGGTAAAGGGAGCGGCCGAAATCAGCTGGACACCGCTTGAAAATGCACTGAAGCAGGCAGAAGGCTATGAAGAGGAAAACTATACGGAAGAGAGCTGGAAGACACTTTCTGATGCAGTAGCAGCCGGAAATGCTTTAAAAGCAGGCGAAGGGGTGACACAGGAGCAGATCACAGCGGCAGCAAAGGCGATCACCGATGCGATCGCAGCACTGAAAAACAGACCGACGACAAAACCGGTGGCACTGCCGGAGAATGTGATCTCCATCTCTTCCCAGGCAGATTTTTCCAAGATGGACAATGCAAAAGGCAAATATTTCGTCCTGACACAGGATATCACGGTAAACAGTGATTATGAAGATAAAAGTTTTTATATGAATTATTCTTCGTTTGCCGGGGTTCTGGACGGACAGGGACATACCATTACGTTTGAAAACGCAGGCTCGCTGTTTGCAAATCTGTCAGCAGGTGCTGTGATCCAGAACCTGACGGTAAAAGGAACGATGACCGGAAGCAGCAGTAATGTGACCGGACCGTTTGGAACGACCGCCTATGGTGCTTCCATTTTGAACTGTAAAAGTGAGATCAGCGGAGCAAACGTGGCAGGATTTATCGGGAAGACCGGAGCCTATATGGGAGCAAGTGCTTCCGATGACCGCAACGGTGTGATCGCAAACTGTATCGCAGTGGGAGATACCGGAAAAGGAGCACTTTGCAACAGCAGCAGCAACAACAGCGGTGCGGCGATCGTTGAGAACTGCTACTGGCTGGATACACTGGGCAGCGGTTCCGGTGCAATGTCCGAAGAGGACATGAAAACGCTGGATCTGGCAGAAAAGTTAAATGCCAATAAAGGCGAAAACGGAACTTCCTGGGGACAGGGAAGAGACGGTTATCCATACTTTGGCGAAAATCAGGATTATACACCGGGACAGTATGAATGGCCGGAGACAGGCGAAAACGCATACGATGTCGCATTTCAGGCAAAAAATGAAACAGAACCGACCGTTCTGGAAAATGCAAGACTGGAAGTAAGCCCGGATGCTGTTGGAATGGCAAACATAGCCGGAACATTTTCTCTTGTGGATTATACTCTGCCGGAAGGCGAGAGCCTTTCCTGGAGCTTTCAGCAGAGAAAACCGGAACGTGCCTTTGAAATTTATGAAGATGGAACATTCTGTGTAAACGGAACCGGAACAGCAGTGCTTCAGGCAGTAAAGAACAACAGCGACGGCAGTCAGGAAATCCTGGCATCTGTAGCGGTCCGTTCCAGCAGAATCCAGATGACAGATATTAAACTGTATGTGGATGGAGAAGATGTAACGGACGGAAAAGTTACGGTACAGGGTTCTGAATACAAGCATATTACCGTAAAAGCACAGTATCAGGGCAGTGAAGAGTATCAGGATGTTTCTTACGCTTCCTTTATCTATGCAGCGGATGAAGCGGGTGCAAAACTTCTGCATAACCGCACCGATTCTTCCAGCGGCTTTTCCTTTAAAGAGACCGGAAGTGCAGTCTTTACAGTAACTGCAAAAAATCAGCCGGAAATTCACAAAACCGTGACGGTAACCTCTGCTTATGTGCCGGTAACATCCGTTGTTCCGGCAATTTCCGGCACAAAAGAAATACACAGCCGAAATGCAAACAGCGACGGACAGGAAACGGATGGCAGAGTTGCATTCAATCCAATCCTTGGTTCGGCAGTTGTCACACCGGCAAATGCAACCAATGCAGATAAAGTAATGATCACAAGTGATGATCCGGACGGAACGATCGCATACTATACAAATGGCGAAAAGGCTTACATACCGAAACAGGCCGGAACGGTAACCTTTACAGCGACGATCGAAGATACCAATCCGCAGACGGGAGAAACGAAAACAGTTTCCGGTGACAGTACGGTAACCTTTGTCTACAAAAATAACGTAAAAACCGTAGAACTTGCAGAAGAAAATAAGAATATGACGGTAGAAGCCGGCAAGAGCAGTGCAGTGTTTGCACCAATTGTCACAGGTGAACTGGATGATCAGGGATACGATGTCACGGAACCGGCTCTGAAATGGACTTACAGCCAGAGAGGTATTGCACAGGTTGTGAGAACCGGAAGCGGTTACTGGAAAAAGAACGGCGATTATAATGTGAACGATCCGGATTATGGTTCCTATCTTCCGGTGGCAGAATATCAGATTACGGGACTCTCCGAAGGAACCGTGACAGCAACCGGAACACCGATCGATGGCAAAAATAACGTAAAACCGGTAACGATCACCATTACCGTAACAAAGGGAAGCACCGCAGATATCGATGTAAAAGCAAAAGCAGAAGAAGGCATCAACAGTGCCGTAACGTACATCACAGAAAAACACAGCACAGACGGCTATGCGTATGGAGATGAATGGCTGATCTACGCATTGCTTCGCAATGGAGTTGAGATTAGCTCAGATGTGCAGGATGCTTATTATCAGTCTGCTGCAGCGGAAGTAAAGAAATGGAATGCAGACCAGAAGCCGACAGACATCGAGCGTGTTGCCCTGGCACTTACGGCAATGGGCAAAGATATCACCGATGTGGACGGTACAGATCTGGTATCCATGATCTGCAATTCCGAAAAGCTGAGCGATGGATCAAATGAACTGATCTATGCACTGATGGCACTCGATGCAGCCAATGTTGCGATTCCGGCGGATGCAAAATGGTCCAGAAACACGATCATAGAAGCAATGCTTGGTTTTCAGAATGAAAACGGTGGATTCGGACTGACCGGAAAAGACAGCACCAGTGTAGATATGACGGCCATGGCACTTCAGGCCCTTGCACCTTATCAGGAGCGAACCGAAGTAAAAGAAGCGATTGATCGTGCAGTTTCCTGTTTAAAAGAGGAAATGCGTGATGATTTCGGATATGGAACTTCCGAATCTACGGCTCAGGTACTTCTGGCACTTTCCTGCCTTGGCATTGATCCGACTTCTGCAGAAGTGGGATTTGGTACACCAAACTTTAATATGATCACAAATCTGATGAAATACCGCCAGAATGACGGAGGATTTTCACATCTGTCTAACCTTGCAAAATCGCAGGAAATGTCAACGGTACAGGTACTGCAGGCATTTGATGCATATAAAAAAGGAACAAACACCTACTGGCTGATAAATGGTGAAAATCAGAGCGTGGCTGTCACCATCCTTGGCGATGAAGTACACGACAGCGACAAAGACGGAAAGATCCATGCATTTGTAAAGAATAACCTTCAGGTATGGGCAGCACAGAGCGAGTATCGTGTTCCGAAGAATGCAACCGCCATGGAAGCTCTGGATGCGGCACTTGCGGCCAATAAAATGACCAGTGAGAAAAAATACGGTGACACTTACATTGCATCGGTTACAAGAGCAGACGGGGTGAAACTCGGAGAGTTTACAAACGGAAGCAAATCCGGCTGGAAATATAGCGTGAACGGAACGGAACCGGATGTTGGTGCATGTGATTATACATTAAAAGACGGTGACGTTGTCATACTGCACTATACAGACAACTATGCAAAAGAAAATACAGAAATCGATGAACAGGTAGAAAATGTTATTCGACTGATCGCAGCTCTTCCTTCCTCAGATAAGCTTACACGGAACGATCAGGAAGCAGTAAAAGCAGCAAGAGCAGCATACGACGCACTTACCGATACACAGAAAGCAAATGTGGAAAATGCAGATCTGCTGGTAAAAGCGGAAGCACAGCTCAAGGCTTTACAGGATGCAAAGAAAGACGATGATAAAAAGGACAACAACAAGGGCGATAACAGCAATAACAACAACAGTAATAATACAAACAACGGCACAAACGGAAATCAGAATCCGGGCACACAGACCATTGTCAGACCGGCAAAAGTAACAAAACTGACCGTATCTTCCAAAAAGAAAAAGGCATTCCTGAAGTGGAAGAAGAACAGCAAAGCAACCGGATACGAAATCTACCGTGCCACAAAGAAAAACGGCAAGTACAAAAAGATCAGAACGATCAAAAAAGCAGCTGCCGCAACATTCACAGACAGCAAAGTAAAGAAAGGCAAAACTTACTATTATAAAGTAAGAGCTTACAAGACCGTAAAAGGAAACAAAGCAAACGGAAAATTCAGTGCTGTCAGAAAAGTAAAGATTAAAAAATAGCAAAAAATGACAAAAAAAGAAGCTGCCTGCGACAGCTTTGGAAGGTTTATGTATAGTTTCCTAAAACAATCATTTACAGAAAGGAAAAGCAAGGCATGAAGAAAATGACACTTGGAAATCGTATCCTTGCCATGCTTCTGGCGTTTGTCATGATCCTGACCGGAATCGCTCCGGGCACATTCAATGCCCGGGTCGTGAAAGCAGCTGATGCGACAGAACAGAGATTTAACAGGATCTACCGTGAAGACGGCATCGTACAGGTGACAGATTCCATTTACCAGAATTCGGACAGCATACTGACGCCGAAGGAAACATTACATCGTATCAAGGCACGGAAGGCCGGTGAAGTTACAGATAACAGCCAGGTATCCGACAAAGTCGATATAGATCAGATTGTAAAAGAAGGTATCACAAGTGCATCCACCTTCCTGAACAGCCAGAACTATAAATATGAATGCAGCGGTGCATCCGACTGGTATATCATGTCAAAACTGCGTACCGGACAGACGATCAGCGATGCAGAAAAAGAAGCATACGGTCAGAGTGCTGTTTCTGTTGTTTCAAAATGGAAAGCAAACCAGAAACCGACCGATATCGCAAGAGTGGCACTGACCCTGTCTGCTATGGGCAAAGATATCACGAATGTAGGCGGTGTAAATCTTGCAGCAATGCTGTACAGTAGCGACAGACTGGAAGACGGTTCAAACGAACTGAGCTGGACACTGATCGCACTGGATGCAACCTCTCAGAAAATTCCTGCAGATGCAAAATGGAACAGAGAATCCATGATCGATGCACTGCTTGGATTCCAGAATGAAAACGGTGGTTTTGGCCTGTTTGACAACAAATCAACAGGTGTAGATATGACTGCTATGATCCTGCAGGCATTGGCACCATATGTAAAAGAAGCGAAAGTACAGACGGCTGTTGACAAAGCACTTGCATATCTGAAAGATGCTATGGACGAAGAATACGCTTATACTTCTTCCGAATCTGCTGCACAGGTTATCCTGGCACTTGCCTGCCTGAAACGGGATGCCGTGGATGCAGGTTTTGCAGCAGAATCAAAAAGTATCTTCTCAACGCTTGAGAAAAATTACTGCGTGAAAGGCGGCGGTTATGCACATCTGAAAAATGGTGTTGCCAATGCAATGGCTTCTTACCAGATCATGGAAGCATACGAAGCATACAGAAGATTTAAAGCATCCGAAGAAGGCTACTGGGATATGAACTCCCTGAAACCAAGTACACCGGAGACGCCGTCTACCCCGGAAACACCGAACACACCGGAGACGCCGTCTACTTCGGAAACACCGACCACACCGGAGACGCCATCTACACCGGAAACGCCATCCACGGATAAGACCCCGGAAACACCGACCACAGAAAAACCGGCTAAGAAACCGGCCAGACCTGTGATCAGAAAGGCAGCAGCAGGAAAGAAAAAAGCAACTCTGACCTGGAAAAAAGTCAAGGGTGCAGCCGGATATCAGGTATATCGTTCCATGCGTAAAAACGGCAAATACGTTTGCGTGAAGAAAAACCTGAAGGCAGCAAAATACACAGACAAAAAGCTGAAAAAGGGAAAAACTTACTATTACAAAGTACGTGCATATAAAAAAGTCAACGGAAAGACCATTACTGGTGCATATTCTGCCATACGTAAAGTTAAGGTAAAATAAAGTCACAGAAAAACACAAAAACAGGAGTATGGATACGCTCTTCGGCAGAAGGAGTGTTCCATACTTCTTCCTGTTTTATAGGAAGGAGTCCATATTTTGAATATAAGAAGACGCACAAAGAATATTATTACTGCTCTGCTTGCCATGGTTTTATGCCTGACGGGATTTCTGCCGTTATTCGGTATGCAGACAGTCAGAGCAGAAGAAAAAGAAGCAAAGATCTGGTTTAAAGACAGCGAAGACAACGCAGACAGTGGTAAAGCCACGTTTGTATCGGACAAGGGCGGAATCGTTTATGCATCCGTAGAAAAATTTACCGTTGGACAGGGCTATCTGATCGAGCCGACGGAAGTTTCCTTTGAAGCCGGAGAGACTTATGCAGATATCATCGAAAAACTTCTGAAAGCAAACGGCTATACTTACGATGCACAGAACACCGGAATGGGATTCTATCTGGCAGAGATCGACCATGCAGACAGCGGTGTACTGAATATTCCGCAGTGTATTTCAAATATGTCAGAAGATGCACCGACCAATGACAAACACAAGTCGAATCCGTATAAAGATACGCAGGGGCTTGGTGAGTTTTCATACTCCAATTATTCTGGATGGTATTATTTCGTAAACAACGAAAATCCGGGCCTTGGAATGGGCGGGGTAAAAGCCAGAGACGGAGATGTGGTGCGTTATCAGTTCACACTCTACGGACTCGGTGCAGACCTGGGAGATAAGCCAAATGATCAGACAGGCGGTATCAAAGCACTGGAACTGCCGAACAAAGATTCCGTCACCAAAAATCTGGCACTTATGAGACAGATCCTGGCAAAAGATGACAAGGCTGATCCGGAAGGTATATACAAAAACGTTCTGAAAATCGTAACCAATATGGACAGCACAAAAGAACAGTTTGCTCAGGCAGAGCAGAGAGTGTCCGCCTGGCTTGCAGAGTATCCGCAGAAAAAAGCAGAGCGTGACAGGGCAGAAAAGGAAAAAGCAGAGCGTGAGAAAGCCGCAAAGGAGGCAGCACTTCAGAAAAAATATACACCGGCCAAAACGACACTGAGATCCATCAAAAATGCCGGAAAAAACAAAGTCCGACTCACCTGGAAAAAAGTATCCAAGGCTACCGGTTACGAAATCTACCGCAGCACAAAGAAAAAAGGCACTTACAAAAAAATAAAAACCATCAGCAAAAACAAAACCGTATCTTTCGTGACCAAACTGCCAAAAAAGAAAGGAACCTGTTACTTCAAAGTCCGTACGTATCGCAAAGCCGAAGGCAAAGTTTATTACGGCAAAGATTCCGCTGTGAAAAGCAAAAAAGTAAAATAGAGAAAATATATCAATATCCAGACGTCCATCCGGAGAGCAGATCTCCGGGTGGACGTTTTTTGTGCTTCTGATACCTGTATAAGAAGAATATGTCATGCGATGCATGACGTGCACCTTGCAGCAAGAATGTCAGAGGGATTCTTGGACAGATGTAAATAAAAAAATTGGATATAAACAGTGCATAACAGTTGACAACAGTACTAAACTGTTATATACTGTTTGCGACAAAAGCAAAGAAATGGAGGAATCTATGAAACTGATCATCAACAATTCTTCCATGCAGCCAATCTATGAGCAGATCTGCACACAGATCAAGAATAAAATCTTAAGCGGTGAACTGAAACAGGAGGAGATGCTTCCCTCTGTGAGAACCTTCGCGAAAGAACTGAGGGTCAGTGCGTTGACGGTAAAAAAAGCCTACGATGCTCTGGAACAGGAGGGCTTCATCGTTACAGTGCATGGAAAAGGAAGCTTTGTATCCGGAGTCAATCAAGAGCTTCGCATGGAAGAAAAAAGAAAAGAAGTAGAAACGGATCTGGAACAGGCGATCCGCAAAGCAAGGAGCTGCGGCATGACAGAAGCAGAGATACGGGAGCTGTTTGAGCTGATCCTGGAAGATTAGGAGGAGAAGAGGATGGAAGAGATTTTGCTGGATTTAAAAAATGTCAGAAAACAATATGCAAATTTTTCACTGGAATGTTCGATGCAGGTAAAGCGTGGAAGTATCACCGGGCTGATCGGTGCAAACGGAGCCGGAAAGACGACCATTTTCAAAGCATCACTGGGACTGATTCATACAGACGGCGGTGAGATCCGGATGATGGGAAAGACACCGCAGCAGCTGACAAACGAAGAATGGGAAAAGATCGGAGTGGTACTTTCCGATGCGACCTTTCCGAATATTCTGACAGCGGAAGATGCAGGTGCGATCCTGAAAAAGATGTATCATCGGTTTGATAAAGCAGATTTCGAAGAGAAATGCAGAACATTCGATATCCCGATGAATAAAAAGATGAAAGAAATGTCAACCGGAATGAAGGCAAAACTGAAAATTCTGATGGCAATGTCTCATCAGGCAGAAATCCTGATACTAGATGAGCCGACCTCCGGTCTGGATGTGATGGCAAGAGAGGGGATTCTGGATGCTCTGCGTGCCTATATGGAGCAGGAAGAGAGGGCAATTCTGATCAGTTCACATATTTCCGGGGATCTGGAAAATCTCTGCGATGATCTTTATCTGATCGATCAGGGAAAAATCCGTCTGCACGAAGATACCGATGTTCTGCTGGATCAATACGGTATTTTAAAAGTGACCGAATCCGAATTTGCGGCACTGGATAAACAATATATTCTGGCATACTGCAAAGAAGATTTTGGATATTGCTGTCTCACCGATCAGAAACAATATTACATGGAAAATATGCCGCAGATCGTGATTGAAAAGGGAACGATCGATGAAGTGATGAAAACCATGTTAAAAGGCAGCAGCCGGAAAGGAGTATCGTTATGAGAGGATTGTTCGAAAAAGATATCAGAATAATAAAAAATCAGAAAAAAATGATGCTGATCTTTGCTGGAATGGGAGTTTTACTGCTTCTGTCAGGGGTGGAAATTTCCTTTATCCTGCCTTATATGGCATCCGTGATGACGAGCGTTGCGATCAGCACGATCAGTTATGACAGCATGGACAATGGAAACAGCTTTCTCTTTACCCTTCCGGTCAGAAGAAAAGACTATGCAACAGAAAAATATTTCTTTGTATGCGGATTCGGAGCAGTTTCCGCACTGATCGTAGCTATCGCCTGTGGGATTCTTCTGCTGGTTAGAAAAAGCGAAATGACAGCAGGTGCCTTTGGCGTAGAGACAATGACATGTCTGCTGATTGTGCTTCTCCTTGCAGATCTGCTGGTTCCATTACAGATCAAATTCGGGGCAGAAAAATCAAAGATCGTGATTCTGGCAACGGTTGGTATTCTGGTTCTGGGCTTTGAAATTATGAAAAATCTGGATCAGTACATGCAGGGAATCAGTAGCTGGGGCAGAAATTTATGGCAGATCATCAGCAGTTATAAAATTTTGTTTGGCATTGCCGGAATCCTTTTGGTCGCATTGCTTACCTTCATATCCTGGACGATCTCCTGCCGTGTGCTGGAAAAGCAGGAAATGTAAAAAATATCAGGTCCAAAGGTCAAGAAAAAGAGAAATAGTACTTGACCGGAGGACCTGTTTTTGCTAAAGTTATATTACGATATAGTAATAGGAGCTGCCTGAATCCCACCGGCTCCTGAACTATAAGAATATAATATAACAGGAGGTAAAAACAATGGGTTGGTATGGATTATCCGATTCTGAACATGAAATCATGAAGTACATCTGGAAACATGAAGAGGTAACATTAAGAGAGGTGGTAGCCTGGCTGGAGAACAGAGGCTATACGTGGAAGCAGCAGACTGTCTATACGCTTCTGAACCGCCTGATAGATAAAGGTGCGATCACAGCGATCAAGAAAGGAAATTATCGCTTATATTATCCGGCGATCACAGAAGATGAGCTGATCGGACAGTGGACGGAAAATCTGGTAGAGAATGAATACCAGGGATCCCTGAAGAACTTTCTGCTGGCATTCACCAGAAGAAAATCACTGACCAGAACAGAGGCAGATGAGCTCCGCAAAATTTTAGACGAAAAAGAAGAATAAAGCGAAAATAAGGGAGCAAAGGAGAAGAAATATGTGGGATTTGCCGATATATATGGGACTGGTCGGAAGCGTAGCATATGTTGCGTATAAATTGCTATACCGGATGACAGGAAAAGAAAAACTGAGTGCATCCGGCCGCTGGATTCTGCTGCGACTTGTGATGGCATTTTATCTGCTTCCGTTTCCGCTGCTGTCAGAGCCGTTAAAGAGAATGATAAGAGACTTATCTGACAAAGATATTCTCTTTCGGAAAGTAAATACAGGAGTGCGATGGGAAGATGTTTCAAAAACATTTTATATAGGAAATGACGGGTATATGACATTTGGAAAAATGGCAACCTGGAAACGAAATATTTTGATAACAGGAATTGTTGTTTTTCTGATCTATATGCTGCATTTTCTGAAAACTTATCGGGAATGTCGCAGACTGGCACACCGGATTCCGGGGCAGAAGCCAAAGAATAATCTGGATGATGCCAGCAGCCGGATTGCCAGGAAGTATCATGTAACCATAAAATATGTCCCGGAAAAATGCGGTTCTTTTACGCAGGGGATCAGGCGTCCGACCGTTGTGATCGCACAGTCCGAAGATGAAAAAGCAACACAGTATCAGACCAGACATGAAATGACACACATCAGGTATCACCATACCTTCTGGTCACATCTTGCCTTTCTGGTAAATGCAGTCCATTTCTGGAACCCACTGGCTTACCTTTTTTATCAGGAAGTGCGTCAGTGCATTGAATTGCATTGCGATGAGCAAGTATGTCAGTCACTGACAAGAGAAGAATGTATCGAATATGGAAAACGGATACTGGATGCAGCAGTGCAGGATTCCAATACCGGTGTGCTGAATTTCAGAGGAAAGATCCGTTATCATAATATGGAGGAGAGAATCAAAATGATCAAAAGAAAACCGAAAACGAAAAAAGGAATCTTGCTGGCAGCGTTGCTGCTGATGTCCGCAGCTACCGCAATCCCGGTACTGGCATATGAAAGCCCGAAGGTTGTATACGATGAAGAACTTGAAGCTGGAGAAGTATTGACTGATGTAGTCTTTGTTCCAGACGGAACAGAGCTTGTGAACAAACCGGATTGGTATGTAGACGGGATTCCAACGGGAGAGATTCCGTTTATCACAACGAATGCTTATTTTATGGATGAAGCTGGAAATATCACCTATCTTTCAGAAGAAGATGTAAGTGTGCAGGCGATATGTAGCCATTCTTTTGAAAGTGGAATAGTCAGGACACATAAAAAAAATGCAGCGGGCGGCTGTACGATAATAGAATATAGTTGCCAGCAATGTACAAAATGTGGTTACATAAAAAATAAGGTAGAACAAAGCAGAACTACGAATAAAACGTGTCCACATAAATAATAGTGCCAGATCCCCTTTGAACAGAAATAGAGGATAGTGATAAAATCCCATTGGACAAAAAAGATAAAAACAGAAATGTCTGATGGGATTTTTTGTAAATATTATCAGAAATGAGTAGGAACGTTGCTCCTTATCGAAAGAAATATTTTGTTATTTTGCATATTACCATTGACAAAAAATAAAATAAATAGTATACTACAAATAAGTAATAAAAAAGAAAGGAGTTGGTGGATAAGAGAAAATAAAGAGAGATAAGATAATGGGGGAAGCAAAGACAGGAGCATGAAGACAGATTTTATACTTCGACAAAAAATAAAAGTGGATTTATACCGTGAAGTATGAAATAAATGTAGTGTATTACGAAAGGAGAAAGCTATATGAATAAATGGAAGAAGGTAGTAGGAAATGTTATGGTAGCAAGTATGATATTGACGAATACTTCAGCAATATCAGTCGCAGCAAAAGAAACAGAAGCGGAAAAACAGTATGTTATTCTTGCAGAAAATGATGCATATGAAATAATGGGATCAGAACTGCCGGAAGATGCAGAAAAAGAGACACTGGAAAGTGACACAAGTCTGGTTGTTGCTACATTAACAGAAAAAGAAGCAAGACAGATTGAGAAAAAAGAGAATGTGATTATTGAAGAAGATGTTCTGCTGAAAGCAAGTGAAGAAGATGATAAAGAATATTCTGCAGAAGAGAAAAGAAAACGCAGACAGGAAATCAAAGAAAAGAAGAAAAAGAGCTTAGAGGAAGCAGAAGAAACAGAAGATTCTGAGAAAGAGAAAACGGAATGGAATCTTCAGGCGATCAGTGCAGAAAATCTGGATGTAAGTAAAGATGCGAACGGAAAAATCAAAGTGGCAGTATTAGACTCCGGTATTGACTATGTAACAGGAATCGACATTGCCGGAAGCGTAAATTTGGTAGAAGAGGACGAGGATATTCTTCCAATCTTCCAGGATATGACAGGACATGGAACAGGAATTGCAAGTATTATTGCTGCAAATGGAGAAAACGACATTAAGGGTATTAATCCTGATGTGGAATTATATTCCGTTAAAATTTTGGATAAAGAGAATTCAGCTACACTCAGCCGGGTGATCAGAGGAATTTACTGGTGTATAGAAAATAATATCAATATTATAAATATGAGTTTCGGAACAAATGTGTATTCCGCAGCTTTAGAACAGGCTGTCAAAGATGCCTATGATGCAGGAATCTTAATGATCGGTGCAGCCGGAAATGAAGGAGAAAGCGTTGAATATCCAGCAGCCTTTGAGGAAGTAATGGCAGTTGCAGCGACAGATGAAGAAGCCAATATCAGCGATTTCAGCAACAGAGGAGATGAGCTTGAAATTGCAGCACCGGGAGAGAAAGTAAAAGTGTCAGGTTTCTTTGACGGAACTTCTGTAACACACGGAACAAGTATTGCCGTACCTCATGTTGTCGGAGTGGCTTCTTTGGTATGGGAAAAAGATTTAAATAAAAGCAATGAATTTGTACGACAGCTTATCGAACAGAGTGCAAAACAGATCGATAATATTAATGAATGTGGTTTACTGGATGCTGAAAATACATTGAAAAATTATGAAGAATTTGAGAAGATTTTTGACGAAGAGCAGGGAAAAGCTTCCAGACGACTGGAAGAAAATCAGCAGGAACCGGAGCGTTTTGAAGAGATCAGTGAAGATCAGGCATACGTAGAAGGCAGATGGGCAGGAACAGATCATAAAGCAACCGTTGATAAAGGGGCTGCTGGTTTTACTACAGAAGCAATCGATAATATTAAAAAAGGAATCGTTTATCCGGATCGAGAGGCATCTGGATGGCAGAGTGGAAAGAAGAATTCACGGTGGCATGGAAAATGGGAAGAATATACAGAGCATTATGAAATCAATTATGTAGCAGCATGTGAAATGGTAACGGATATAGCTACAGAAAATGGAGTTATTGCTTCAGGTGTTACGTACGAAGATTATTTTGGATTATCAGAAGACGTGTTTAAACAGTTAAAAAGAGATATCAATGGATTAAAGAGCAAATACAGTACGCTACTCACAACAGATACACCGGAAAACAGAAAATATTTTCTTTATGGATGTGGTCTTCATATTATAACAGATGCCTTTGCACATTCGACTACGAAAAAAGACGGAACTATTATTGGACATAGCTATAATAATGGAACACGTCCAGATGATACTAGCTATCATCACAGACGCTATCAGACAGCGGTAAAAGTAGTAGAATCTGCATTAAAAGACTTACAGGAGAACAATTTATTTTGTGATGGCTCAGATGTAATTACAGCCTTAAAACAGATATATACAGACGAAGCAACCTATAAAATGATAAAGATCAAAAAGTATGTGAACGATAATGGATATTCGAATGCGATCTTAAGCAAAGTGAATATTGATACGCCTAAAATACCAAAAAGCTGAAATGTATTTTGTACAAACAAAACAACAAAGAAACGTAAACAAAATGTAAAACTATCAGAAATACGCAAAAATGCAGCAAAAAAGCATTGACAATTCTTTAAAAGAAAGATATATTACAGTTACGAAGTACGAAAAACAAATATCAAGGAGGAAAAAGGATGGGAATGAAAAAATTGAAAAAAGCGGCGATGATAGCGGCAGCCAGTATGTTTGTAATGATGGTGCCGATGATCCAGACACATGCAGCACCG
Source organism: Ruminococcus sp. MCC718 (assembly GCF_018783905.1). Taxonomy (NCBI): domain Bacteria; kingdom Bacillati; phylum Bacillota; class Clostridia; order Eubacteriales; family Oscillospiraceae; genus Ruminococcus; species Ruminococcus sp. MCC718. The sequence goes on along the minus strand of NZ_WQNP01000152.1, from coordinate 16,821 downwards.
ACGGATGTGATCGAAAACAATGAGAGCGGTATTCCGGATAAGGTGCTTTATCAGAATATCTTGAAGGTACTTGGCAAGCAAAGTACCGATACTTTTACAGAGCAGGAAGCATCCAGCGTGGAAGAACTGGAAATTGTCGATTATAAAAAAATACCTATGGAAAGCCTGAAAGGAATCGGTTATCTGACAAATCTGGAAACTCTGAAAATCCAGGATCAGTGGCAGCTTTCCAGTCTGGAAGGTCTGGATGGAAGACTGAAAAAACTTGATGCACTGAATGTATCGTATAGCGGTATCACAAGCATAAAAGAAGTAGCAAACCTGCCATCGCTGGTCTATCTTACTTTTGATGGAGATAAGATCCGCAGTCTGGATGGAATCCAGGGATTAAAGAATCTTCGCTATCTGATGGTTTATGATAACTGTCTGACCAGCCTGAAGGGGATTGAAAGTGTAGTAAATCTGGAGGAATTTTATGCATACGGTAATCAGCTGACCAGCCTGAAAGGAATTGAAAATCTCACTAAGCTTAAAAAACTGGAAGTCGGAAAAAATCGACTCAAGAACCTGAAAGGGATCGAAAAACTGACAAATTTGGAAGAGCTTGGTGTTTCAGAAAACAGACTGACAGATATAAAAGAAATCAAAAATCTGAAAAAGTTGGAACGGATATATGCATTTTGCAATAAAATCAAGACTTTACCGAACCTGAAACAGTTCAGCAAACTGAAGTATATATTTTGCGATTTTTCAGATAATCTTCTTTCCGAAAAAGAACTGGCAGCCAAACTTCCGAAAAGATTTCTGACAGGCGGTAAAAACAAAAAGGCATGGCTGTCAGATCAGAAAGAGTTCCAGAAATTAAAACGCACGATCAAGCTGGTAAATCCGAAAAAGAAAACCGAGATTTCTGTAAAAACAAAAGAGATATCCGGCTATGCATTCCCGGAAGCATACGTTGAACTGAAAAATCTGAAAACAGGAAAGACAACCAAATGCGTGAAGGCAGATAAGAACGGATACTTCAAATTGAAAAAGCTGAACCTGAAAAAATGGGGCGGAGCAAAAGTTCAGGTAAACCTTTACAAATACAGTAAAGAGCAGAAGAGAAACGTTCAGGTAGTCTGCAATACCGTTCTGAAGGTGAAAAAGAAATAAAAAATGTAATATTATAAAAAGAAGGGAAGTGTAGCAAATGAGAAACAATGTAAGAAAAAAGATGAGACTGATATGTCTGCTGTTTGCTATGGTCTTGCTGGCAGGGGTTCCGGCAGCAGCAAAGGACAGAAAAAATCAAAAAGCGGCGGCAGAAAATGTTGTAAAAAAAGAAATGGTATGCAAAACGAACGGAACCATTTACCAGTGGAAAAATGATTCCTGGCGAATCAAAAAGAAAACGATTCGTACCAAAAAAGAATTTAAAAAGTTCCAGACGGTGCTGAAGAAAAAGCAGGAAAAAGGCCTCAGAAAAATGTTAAAAAAACAGTATGCCGGAACGAATTTCAGGAAAAAGAGCATCGTGCTTGTTCCGCAGCTGCTTTCACCATATATGAATTATAAGTATAAGGCCATGGTAACAAAGTTCGATGCAAAAGGAAAACTGGTCGGTGAAATCCAGATCGAGAGAAGCGGAAACATGGATAAACCAGGCGTGTCCTATCCGGCAATCGTGAAAACATATGTGGTGGTTGTACGAGTTCCGAAAGCACAGGAAGCAATGATTGATTATTATCAGATTGCGTTTCAGGATTAAAGCAGAATCACTGCACATTCTACACTTCGTTCCGGTCGGCACAAAACCATTGTCCACTGGACAATGTGTGCCCTCGCGGAGCGTTTATCTCAGTCGGAGATTGTACTCCCACTGAGAAAGACTTGTTATTACTCACCACTTGCAGAAGTGGGAGTCTTCTCGACTGAGATAAACAGTTTACTAAAAAACAATAAAAAATTGAATAAAATCTATAGAATGAAAACAAAATCTATAGAATGTGTTATGGAAAGGATCAGAAAAAACTGATAGTCTGTAAGAGAAATGAAAACCCGAAAACAGGTGCGTACAGCACCGGGATCTATAAACAAAGAAAGGATGGGGAAAGGGAATGAAAGAACACAGACAACTCAGAAAATTCTGGTCCTTTTTACTGGCGTTTGCCATGGTGTTTACCACAGCAGTCGGAAACATCGGACCAGTCGTTATGGCAGCAGATGATGATACGTTTGTAGAAGTCACTGTTCCAAACGGAGATTTTGAGTCTCAGACCACAGGCTGGACGTTTAACGGAACCGAAGGCACAAACGGAGACACGAAGTACTGGCGTGTTTTCAAAAATGAATGGGCACAGAATAATAAGACAAACTGGTATGAGGCATACAGCCATACCGGAGATGAAGACAGTTTTTCTTTTACACAGACAATCGAAGGACTGGTTCCTGGTACTTACAAAGCTTCAGTTGAGGCTGCAGGTGGAAATGACAAAGGAAGTCTGACTGCTTCTCTGATGGCAGGAAATAAAAGTGTATCGGTTCGTCCGACCGCATGGGACAAATGGACAACTTACACAACCGATACTTTTGAAGTCGGCGAAGACGGAAAATGTACGGTCAGCTTTTCCGTAGCTCTGACCAACGAGTACATCAATCTGGACAACGTAAAACTTTACCGCAAATCTGAAGCAGGACCAAAGACGGTAGATAAAGTTGCAGATATCACAAAGAAAGTGATCGTTGGAAGTACCTTTACCGCACCGACACAGGCAACCGTTCTGTATACAGACGGAACAAATGCACTGTTTGATGTGACATGGAACAGCGATGAGCTTGCAAAGGTAGATACCAAAACAGCAGGCAGGACATTTACGGTAAACGGAACAGTTACCGTAGAAGGAACCGCATACGATGCAGTGATGAATGTAGAGGTTCTGGATGCATCCGGTCTGGTTCAGGAAGTTCCGGAAGGTTCTCTTGGATCCGTTGATTTTGATGCAAACTGGCAGTTCTATCTGGCTACGAGAACACCAAAAGTCGCTGATGGCGGTTTCGCAGCGGCAGGTGTCAAAGATGCCGGAGATTACACAACAGACGAGATTGTTGATCCGAGTTTCAATGACCTCGGATGGAGAACGGTAGATGTTCCGCATGATTTCAGTATTGAAGGTGAAAAAGTAAAGAGTTCTTCCGATGCACAGGCTTATCTGGAAGGCGGACTTGGCTATTACCGTAAGAGATTTACCGTGCCGGCATCCATGTCCGGAAACAAGACAATTTCTCTTGACTTTGAAGGCGTATATCAGAACAGCGTTGTTTACTTAAACGGTGAGAAGATCGGCAGCTATCCGAGCGGTTATACCGGATTTGCACTGGATATCACGAAAAAAGTAAAATACGGCGAAGAGAACGTACTGGTTGTGAAAGTACAGAACATGTCACCGTCCGGCCGCTGGTACACAGGCAGTGGTATCATCCGCCCGGTACATCTGCTGATCGACAATCAGGCACATTTCAACCGCAACGGCATCACACTGACAACTCCGACTCTGGAGGACGATTATACAGCATCCAAGACAGGTGCACTGAATATAGAAGCAACCGGTTATTCTGATTCTACAAACTCCAATGTTTATATGGAAGTAACCGTGCTGGATGCAGATGGCAAAGAAGTAGCAAAGAAGAGTACAGAGAAAACAGCGATCAACCCAAGTACTGCATTTACCCTGTCTTTGAAAGACAGAGATGCTGTTGAGGTTTCCAATGTAAATCTCTGGTATCCGTGGAACCTGGGTACACCGTATCTGTATAAGGTAAAAGTAGATCTTTATCAGGAGATCAACGGTTCTTCTGATGGATATCAGCTGATCGATACGGAAGAAACCGAATACGGATTCCGCTGGGTAAAAGTCAAAGAGACGACCAATGATCCGACAAGCGGTGGTTTATATGTAAACGGACAGTATACAAAAGTTCAGGGTGTTGACCTGCATCACGATTCCGGTGCATTGGGAGCAGCAAGCTACAGCGATGCCTATGACCGTGAATTTGACAAACTGATGGCAATGGGTGTCAATGCATACCGTACTTCCCACTGCCCGCCATCCAAACAGGCAATCGAAGTCTGCAGAAGAAAAGGTATCCTTGTGGTAGAGGAAGCTTTTGACGGATGGGGAAAAGCAAAAGCAACATATGATTTTGGTAATTTCTTCTTCCAGGAAGTACCGTCTGACTGGGCAGGACTGAAACCGAACGGTTATACACAGCTTCCGACACCGGGCGTAAACTACGATGGTGCAAAACTGACCTGGAGTGACTGGGTTGTACAGGAAATGGTAAACCGCGATAAGAATGAACCTTCTGTGATCGCATGGTCGATCGGTAATGAAGTCCGCGGCGTGGGCAGCAAACCATCCTGGTATGATGTTTCCAAATACGATCTGCTTGGCGTAAATCCAGGAGGCATGAATGAATATACTGAGGCAGTTCGTCTGATGGGCAATGTCAATGCAGCAGACGGCACACGTTACGTGCTGATGGGCGGTGACCAGGAGCGTAGTGTTCCGGCAGCAAACAAGGTATGGGGTTATGTAAACCAGGTGCTGGACGGATACGGATTGAACTACAATACAGCAAAATCCGTAGACGGACTGATCAGCAGATACGCTATCGGTGATGGCACACTGCTTGAAAAAGCAACAAAGACCTTCTTCTTCGAGTCCGAGTCTTCTTCTCAGACTTCATCAAGAGGTGTTTACCTGGATCCGCAGTTTACGAACACCGGTATCAATCAGACTCCGGGCAAACGAGGCGGTTCCAACTATGACAACGACTTTGCATCCTGGACGATGTCCAATGAATATGGTCTGAAAAAAGACCGTGACCGCAAGAGCTTTATCGGACAGTTTATCTGGACCGGATTTGATTACCTCGGCGAGCCGACACCGTACAGTGTTTACCCGGTAGGTGTATCTTCCTTCGGTACGATCGACACCGCAGGTTTTGCAAAAGATTCCTTCTATTTATATCAGAGCCAGTGGACAAGCACGCCGATGGTACATCTGCTTCCGACCAACTGGGATCAGTGGCATGACGGCGAAGAAGTAGAAGTCTGGGTAAATACCAACCAGCCAAGTGCAGAGCTGTTCTTAAACGGCGAGTCTCTCGGCAAGAAGAGTTTCGATGAAAAAGAAACAGCTTACGGCAAGAAATATTATGAAACATCAGAAAAAACACAGGACGATAAGACCTGGGGTGACAGCACCAACCCTGGCGGTTACACCAGCAACGGAGCAGTTCTTGATGACGGCGAGTTAAATTCCGGAAAACTGCACCTGACCTGGAAAGTTCCGTATCAGGCAGGTACACTGGAAGTAAAAGCCTATGACAAAAACGGAAAAGTAGTGGCAACAGACAGTGTAAGCACATCTTCCACACCGTATACCATTTCGGCAGTGGCAGATAAGACCGTTCTCAAAGCAGACGGAACCAGCCTTTCTTATGTAGAATGTACCGTAGTCGATGAAAATGGAAATATGGTACCGGATGCAGATAATCTGGTGAAATTTGCAGTCAGCGGAAAAGCTTCCATCGTCGGCGTGGACAACGGAAAACAGGAAAGTGCAGAACTCTATAAATACGATAACGTAGATAAGAGCAGCTATTCTGAAAGAATGGCTTACAACGGAAAAGTACTCGTGATTCTGAAATCAGAAAAAGAAGCAGGCGATGCTCTGCTGACCATTTCTTCTGACAATCTCAAGCCGGTACAGGTCGCACTGAAAGTAACAGAGAACGGAACCGGAGATGCATCGAAGGCAACAGAAGTGACCGGAACCGAAAAATCGGTTGATGCAGTGAATGTAACGGTACCGACCGGTATGAGTGTGACACTTCCGTCTGTAGTAAAAGTAAACTATACAGGCAGTGCAGGAGATTACAGCCTGCTCAAAAAAGTAACCTGGTCTGAAGTAAAAGACGGAAAAGCAGAAGGAACGATCGAGGGCAGCAAGCTTACCGCACAGGCAGCGATCACCGAAAGTGATGATGCGGCAACCGATGTGGAACTGGCAGCGGGCAAAGCAAGTGCAACGGCATCCTTCACAGGATCTGATAAGAATTATCCGCAGAATATGCTGGATGGAAATGACAGCACAAGCTGGACCAATGCTTACAACAGAGGTGCATCGGTACTGCTTCCTGCAAACAGTGCATCCAGAAAGAATGAATATGTAGAATTTGACTGGGAAGAAGCCCAGGTTCTCAACCAGATCACCCTGAACTTCAAAGAGAGCCGCTACTGTGCAATCCCGAAAGTGCTGGAAGCACAGTACTGGAACGGTGCAGACTGGGCACCGGTATCCGCACAGAGTACCGTGAAAGAATCCGGAGCACCGGCAGTGATGCAGTTCAAACCGGTTTACACAACAAAAGTCCGTGTGTACATGGAAAATGCAACACCTTATACAACATCCGGCAACATGGAGATCACAGAAGCATCTGTGAAATTAAGTACCGAAAAGCTTGGTGCACGCCTGGTACTCGAAGGCGAAGATGCTGTGGTACAGGGCAAGAACCTGACAATGAACGCAAAACTTGCAAACCTTTCCTCAGACAACCTGTTAGGTGAAGTAAGCTTCCGCGTTTCCTATGATGCAGATGTCTTTGAAGCACCGACGGTTGCATTGAAAGATGGCATCGAAGGTACGCTGACAAGCACAGAAGCAGATGGAAAGATTCTTTACACACTGAAAAACGAAGCTGGAATCCCGGCATCTACAAGTGATTTTGCAGTGATCACCATGAAAGCAAAAGCAGATGCACAGCCTGGCAGCTACAGCGTAGGACTGGAAAATGTGACAGCAAAAGATACCACAGGAGCATCTGCAGATCTGACAAGCACAGCGATCACCGTTAAAGTAAATGAGCGTCCGATCACCGGAGAAGTGACCTACCTTTCTGACATTGACTGGAAATATGCACAGTCCGGATGGGAAAGTGTCATGAAAGATAAGTACTGCAACGGAGCATCTTCTGGAGCAATCTCTTTGAGTGTCGATGGCGAACAGACCTACTTTAGTAAAGGTCTTGGTGCAAACGCAGATGCAACAGTTGAGTATGATGTATCTTCTTACAAATCACAGTTAGAAGAAAACGAAAAACTTTATTTCCAGGCATATGTCGGCATTGACTATTTCAAGACAGCAAAGAAACAGAACGGTGATGGTGTTTATTTCGTAATTTATGACGGTGAAGTAGATGCAGATGGAAATATCCAGGGAACAGAGATTTATCGCTCTGCGAAATTAGACAGCTATAGCGATGCAGAACATATCAGCATTGATATTTCCAGTATCCAGAAAAATCTGGTTCTGTTCATGGATAAAGTCGAAAATGATGCACACGATAATGGCGACTGGGCAGATGCAAAACTGATCCATACACCGGATCCGAATGCAGCAGATAAAAATGAACTGAAACAGACACTTGACATTGCAAAAGCATTAAAAGAAGCAGATTATACCGTAGAATCCTACAAAGCACTGCAGAAAGCACTTGCGGATGCACAGGCTGTATATGCAGACAAGAAAGTAACGCAGGAAGCGGTCAATGCACAGGCAGCAGCACTTCGGGCAGCCGTACAGGGACTGAAAGTTCCGGATGCAGCAGATTATCAGGAAGTTTTAAAGAAACTTCAGAATAAAGAAAACGAGCTGACACAGAAGGATGAAGAGCTGAAGACAGCAAATGCAAAAGTGACAGAACTGCAGAGCGAACTGAAAACGGCACAGGATGATCTGAAGAAACTTCAGGACAGCGTGGATGCCAAAGAATCTGAAATCGCAGCCAAAGAAGCTGAGATCACAAAACTGAACGGTGAACTGGCTTCCGCAAAAGAAGAAGTAAGCACGCTGAAGAAGGAAAAAGCAGATCTTGAGAAAACTGTAAATGATTACAGAGCACGTATCCTGGAGCTGGAAGCTGCTGCCAAGAAGCAGAAAGAAGAAAGCGATGCAGCTTACAAGAAACTGCAGGAAGAAAAAGAAGCAGCAGAAGCAGCACTGAAACAGGCTCAGGCTGAGATCGAGAGACTCAAAGCACAGCAGAATCAGGAAGAGCCAAAACCGGAAGAAACACTGAAAGTCGGAGATACCGTTACATCCGGAAATGTAAAATACCGTGTAACGGATGCACAGAAGAAACTGGCAGAGGCATACGGCGTAGATTCCAGAAAAGCACGTACCCTGAAAGTAGCAGCAGCCGTGACAATAAGCGGTGAAAAAGTGAGCGTAACATCAATCGCAGCAAATGCATTCAAGGGTATGAAGAAACTGGAAAAAGTGACGATTGGAACAAACGTTTCCAAGATTGGCAAGAATGCATTCTCAGGCGACAGCAAACTGAAGAGCATCCAGATCAAGAGCAAGAAACTGACTTCCGTAGGCAAGGGAGCACTGAAGAACATCTCTGCAAAAGCAGTCATTAAAGTGCCGAAGAGCAAAAAGAAAGCATACACATCCCTGCTGAAGGGCAAAGGCCAGAAAAAGAGCGTAAAGATCAAATAGTGTGACAACAAAAACTTCATCTTAGCTGAAGTTCAACAGCAAAAAGAAATACACCGCATGGAAACGTGCGGTGTATTTCTTTGGCATTTTAATTTACTCTGTGATAATGGTTCCGGTCTTGCCTTTCAGGGCATCGATGGCATTTTCCAGATTTGTGATGATTGCAGAGCGTCCTCTTCCGGCTGTGATAAAATCAACGGAAGCACAGATCTTTGGAAGCATGGAATTTACACCGAACTGATCGGCTGCGATATGTTCTTTTGCTTCTTCTACCGTAATATGTTCCAGAAATCTCGGATGCTCGGTGTCACGGTCAATGTCAACCATCTTGTCGTTTGTGAGGATCATCAGGATATCTGCATCCACGCCTTCTGCGAGTTTTCCGCTGGCGTAGTCTTTTTCGATGATGGCACTTGCACCTTTGAGCTCATTGCCCTGCTGCAGAACCGGGATACCGCCGCCTCCGCAGGCAATAACAACCTGGTCGTTCTGAACCAGTGTTTTGATCGCATCGATCTCTACGATGCTTTTTGGCATCGGGGCAGCAACGATACGGCGGTAACCTTTGCCAGGCTCTTCTTTGACATAGTTGCCTTTCTGTTCTTCTGCTTCTGCCTCTTTGGCATCCATGTAACGGCCGATCACTTTGACCGGATGATGGAATGCATCGTCATAAGGATCAACGATCACCTGTGTCAGGATCGTAGATACGGTTTTGAAGATGCCTCGTTTTAAAAGCTCGGCACGGATCGCATTCTGCAGGTCGTAGCCGATGTAGCCCTGGCTCATGGCGGAGCATACGGACATCGGAGCGACTGTGTAGTCCGGATGCGTTTTGCCGAATTCGTTCATTGCAGTGTGGATCATGCCGACCTGCGGTGCATTGCTGTGTGTGATCACCAGCTGATAGCCTTCTTCCACCATATCAGCCAGCACAGCTGCTGATGTTTTGACAGCCTTTTTCTGCTCCGGAAGTGTGGTGCCGAGGGCACGGTGTCCGAGAGCGATTACGATTCTTTTCTTCATGCAAAATTACCTCGTTTCTTTGTAGAATTTATATATGATGATGTGGGTGTCAAAAGTCCCCAACTATGATGCCTACGGATTGTTCCGTGCGTTGCACTCCCACAATCCTTTCTACGCTCCGCTTCGGTCGGTGCTAAACATGTGCCACTGGCACATAGCACCCCAGTATTCGCATATCGGGGCGGGTCCCAAGGTCTTTCATCCACCTATGAGCAAGCTCATGTGGATTTAGACCTTTTGACCCTGGCATCATATAGATTTCAATAATAGACTTCCTAGCATCATTTTATCAGGCTACAGCGAAAAAATCAATAAGAAATACGAAGAAACTGCATAAAATATCTGAAAAATATATTAAATAAATACAATTATAAAATAACAAAAAAATATTTAAAAAAGTGCTTGACAAATCAAAGAAGAACGCCTATAATAAAGACAACAAAACAAAAGAGAGAAACAAAAAACAAGGAGGACAGTCCAATGAAGACATAGCACTACATCAAAAATAAAAAAGCAGTCATTCAACTTCAGTGATTAAGAAAGCGAAGGGCAAATTCAAAAAAACAGAAAGAATTAAAATCAAAAGAATCTAAGAAAGAGAGGTACAGTCCACCAAAAACTTAAACTACATCTTCTTTTGTAAAACACAGAAGCGGACAGGATGAAAATGAAAGAAAGGTAAGAAGTCCAATGGAAATAGCAGAACATCATTAACAGGAGATATGTTGACGAGAAAGACATATCTCCTGATTTTTTTGTGTAAATTTAAAGAGAACGCTGCGATGTGTCCGGATGAATCTTTTTTTCGGACATCATAAGTACTCATAACAATATCCGCCTGAGCATAGTATGTCCTAAGAGGTGAGGACATTGAAATGTGCAGACGGATTTTTTAAAATATTTTCGCTTCCGGTGAGGAGGATCCTGCAGAAGGCAGATCTGAATTTTGGCGAGCTGCAGGAGATCCGGATGAGGATCAACAGTCCGCTGATGATCCGGCAGCGGGGAAAAGAATACAAGCTCACAGAAGAGGGGAAACTTCTGCGGTGTAACGGAAATGAGCAGTATGAGAAAGAAAATATTCATTACGTGGATCGCTGTGAGCTGATGGAAACGATGGAGTACATTGCCGGGTACTCGCTTTATGCTTATGAAGATGAACTGCGGCAGGGATTTTTAACGATCCAGGGCGGACACCGTGTCGGTGTCGCCGGGAAGATCCTGATGGAGGAAGGGAAGGTCAGGAGTATCCGTTATATTTCGTTTCTGAACATTCGGCTTGCTCATCAGGTAGAAGGCTGTGCAGATAAAGTAATGCCTTTTATTGTGGAGAATGGGGAAGTCTGCCATACACTGATCATTTCGCCGCCGTGCTGCGGAAAAACTACGCTGCTGCGTGATGTGATCCGTCAGATTTCAAACGGGAATGCCTGGTGTGAGGGAAAGAATGTCGGTGTGGTGGATGAACGTTCAGAAATCGGAGGAGCTTACCAGGGCGTTCCGCAGAATGATCTTGGCATACGGACGGATCTGCTGGACTGCTGTCCGAAAGCAGAAGGCATGATGATGCTGATCAGATCCATGTCACCGGAAGTGGTGGCAGTCGATGAGATCGGGGATTACGGCGATATCAAGGCGATTGAATCGGTGCTGAACTGCGGATGCCGCCTGATTGCGACGGTTCACGGTAGTTCGGTGGAAGACATTGAGAAAAAACCGCTCCTTCAGAAGATGGTAAAGGAACACGTTTTTGATCGCTATATTATTTTAAGCGGAAAGAAAAAAATCGGTTCGGTGTGGGGGATTTTTGATGGCAGAGGGACCAGGCTCTACGGGGAGGAGGGGGTGGTATGCTGAAACTGTTCGGGGCAGGGCTTACCATGTTCAGCTGTTTTGCGGCAGGATGCCTGATCTGTGCGGAAATGAAAAAGAGAATTCACATATTGGAAGAGCTGCGTCGCATGACGGTTATGCTTTCGGCGGAAATTGGCTATGCGAATACGATGCTGGATGAAGCGTTTGGCAGCATTGCAAAGCGGGTTTCACCGCCGCTTTCAGATTTTCTAGTACATGTGCAGGAAAAGATGCAAAAAGGAGAAGAAGCGAATCTTGGTGTGATCTTTGAAAAGCAGCTGGAGATGGATCTGAAAGGTACTGCCTTAAAGGAGAGCGACCTTGCAAGCCTTCGGACGCTTGGCGGTCAGCTCGGTTATCTGGATGTGGCGATGCAGAAAAAAACACTGGATTATTACCTGGAACAGGTCAGTGATGCGTGTGTTCAGGCAAAAAAAGAATACCGGGAGAAAGAAAAAATGTTTCGATGTCTGGGTTTTGGTGCCGGTGCGTTTCTTGTCATTTTACTTTACTGACAGAGAGAGGAGATGGAGATGAGTGTTAATCTGCTGTTTAAGATCGCAGCGGTCGGGATCCTGGTCTCGGTGCTCGGTCAGGTCTTAAAGCACAGCGGCAGGGAAGAACAGGCGTATCTTGCAAGCCTTGCAGGGCTGGTACTGGTGCTGTTCTGGGTGCTGCCGTATATCAGCCAGCTGTTTGAGAGCATAAAGGAGTTGTTTGCACTGTGATCAAAATTGCAGTTCTTGGGATTACCGGGATTTTACTGGCGTTGTTTCTCAAAGAGACCAGACCTGTGTTTGCCGTGTTGATCAGCATGGCTTCCTGTATGCTTATTTTTTTCTGTGCAGTGGAAAAACTGAGGTATTTATCAGAAAGCCTGCAGCAGCTGCAAAGCTACACAAACATAAAGGATGCTTATGTGAAGATTCTGTTCAAAATGATCGGTATCACCTATGTGGCGGATTTTGCGGCAGGCATCTGCAAAGATGCGGGATATGGGGCAATCTCCTCACAGATTGAATTTTTCGGAAAGATCTCGGTGCTGGCGACAGGGACACCGGTTTTGCTGGCACTGTTTGAGACGATCCGCAGCTGTCTTGCCTGATGGTAAAATATATGAAGAAATATCGTATTTATGTGTTTTTGCTGCTTTTTGCAGGATGGTTGGATGTGGCAGGACAGAAGCAGGTGTGCGAGGCGGCCGTTCTTTCAGAAAAAACGGCGATCATGGCAACATCACAGGTGCAGGAGAAAGATCAGGGACAGGATACAGCAGAAGAATTACAGACCGGAGCGGAAGACTTCCTTAATATAAAGGCGTTTCATTTACAGGAAGTCGAAGAGAGCCTTGCAGATCTGGAGAAAGAGAGCAGTTTTCGTTTTGCGGATGCACTGAAAAGCCTGATCAGGGGAGAAATCCCGCTGAATCTTTCAACTTTGAAAACGCTGGTTTTTGATGCACTGCTTCTGGAATGGAAAAATCAGAAAGAGACGGCACTGCAGGTGTTTTTACTGGTGATCGTGGCGGCACTTGTTTTGAATTTCACGGATCTCATGGAAAAGAACGGTACAGCACTGATCAGCTTTTTTATGATGTATCTGATGCTGGCAGCAGTTCTGATGAAGGGATTTACCGGAATGAGCCGGATGACGGATGCAACGCTTGGCAGAGTCAATGGCTTTATGAAAGCTCTGGTGCCGTCTTATTTTGCGGCGGCCGTTTTTGCGGGGAACAGCGTTGGAGGGCTGGCGTTTTACGAGTCGGCGATCCTGCTGATCGCAGCGGTGCAGTGGGTGCAAAGATATCTTCTTCTGCCCGGTGTGCAGCTTTATGTCCTGTTTTTGCTGCTCGACCATCTCTCAAAGGATGACAGGCTCTCGCATCTGGCAGAACTTGTGCGTACGGTGATCGAATGGGCAATGAAGAGCATGACAGCGGCAGCGATCGGATTTCAGGTGATCCAGGGACTGATCCTTCCGGCCGTTGACGGGCTGAAAAATACAGCCGTCAGCCGAACCGTATCGGCAATCCCCGGCATTGGCAACCTGTTTGGCAGCGTGACGGATACGGTGCTTGGTTCTGCCGTTCTTCTGAAGAATGCCGTCGGTGTGTGCGGGATGATCGCTGTTCTGATGCTCTGTCTGGCACCGGTGTGCCGTCTGGCGTTCTGCACACTGATCTATAAGGCGATGGCGGCCCTGGTGCAGCCGGTCGGCGACAAACGGCTCAACGAATGTGTGGCGGCAGTTGCAGAAGGAGTCGGGCTGCTTCTGAAGATCATGATGTCCTGCAGTATGCTGTTTTTCCTGACGATCGCCATTGTCACCGCATCGCTTGGAAAATAGAAGAAAGGGGAGAAAAGATGTCGGCAGAGATTCGAAGCTGGGTACGGAGCATCCTGTGCTGCCTGTGTCTGATGCAGCTTGCAGAGCAGGTTCTTCCAGATAACCATTATCAGAAATACATTCGGCTGTTTTGTGGTGTCCTGTTTCTGATCCTGCTGATTAGTCCGCTGACGGATCAGGCACATCTGACGGCAGTATTTGAGAAACAGTGGCAGCAGGCATTACAGCTGGAAGAGTGGGATTCGATCCGGATGGAACAGGAAAATTTAAGTGATTTAAGGAGCCGTGTTCTGACGGAAGCCTGTCAGAAGGAAGTGCAGCGTCAGATTGAAGAGACGGCAGACGGGGAGGGGATGAAAGGGACAAAAGCGAAGGTTGTATTTCAATCCGAAGAGACAGAGGGCATCCGCAAAGTAACGATTTCCGGGGGGTATGAGGATCTGCAGCAAAAAGAGGCGGTGCAGGAGCAGATTTTACAGAAACTCTGGGAAATTTATCAGATCAGCAGCGATAAAGTGGTCTTTTTGGGGGGATGAGCCGCATGAAACAGTGGCTGGATTTTTGGGAGAAATGCAAAGGAAAAAAGGGCAGTCCGGTGCTGATCGGTCTTCTTGTCGGACTTTTGCTTCTGGTGATCACCTGGCCGGATAACAGCAGCAAAAAGCAGAACACACAGATAAAAACCAATGCACCGGCAGTTGAAAACAACGTAAGAAATACAGAAGATCTGGCACAGGAACGGACACAGAGGATGGAACAAAGGCTTGAAGAAGTGCTTCGGGAAGTGGACGGAGTGGGGGAAGTCAAAGTGATGATTACCTTACGTTCCTGCGGAGCGTATATTGTGGAAAAGGACACAAGAACCTCAAACAGTCAAAATACACAGGATCAGTCCGGCGACAAAAGCACGGCGGATGCACAGGATTTCGAAGAGAACACGGTTTTTGAAAAGCAGGAAAACGGAGCGGAAACGCCGTATGTCAAAGAAATCACAGAGCCGGAAGTGGAAGGTGTGATCGTGGCGGCAGAGGGCGGAAACAATGCAAAAACAGCAGCGGATATTACCGATGCGGTCGTAGCATTATTTGGGATTGAAGTGCATAAAATCAAAGTAATGAAGAAGGTTTAAGGAGGAGAGATGTGAAACATATGTGGAAGAAAAACCAGATCATCATCACAGCTCTGGCGGCATTAGTCGCAGTGGCAGGCTATCTAAATTATTCGGGTACGAAACTCGGTGAAAATGCACTGCCGGCATCCACAACAGAGACCGAAGCCACACTTACCGATATCGACAGCCTGGATCAGGACATCACCCTTACCGACTCGGCGGACGGAGAAGTTTATTTAGGAGAAGCTGCGGCAGGCGAAACCGATGGTATGAGCGATGCCTCCCTGTCGGCGGGCGAAACAGATGCCGGAACGGACACTGCATCCGAAGAAGTGACCGACACGCCGGGCGAGGCAGTACTTACCAGCACAGGAACAGGCAGCAGCTTTGCGGCCCAGGCAAAACTGACCAGAGAGCAGGTACGATCCAAAAACAAAGAAACCCTGCTTGAGATCATCAACAACGAAAACGTGACCGAAGAACAGAAACAAAATGCAGTCAACGATATGACAGCCCTTACAGAGAACGCAGAAAAAGAAGCGGCAGCGGAGCTTCTGCTCGAATCCAAAGGATTTACCGATGCAGTCGTGAGCATCACAGACGGCAGCGTCGATGTGGTCATCGGACAGAGTGAGATCACCGATGCACAGCGGGCACAGATCGAAGATATCGTAAAACGCAAAACCGAAATTTCCGGTGAGAATATCGTGATCACCACCATGCAGAGTGAGTGAAAGAGGCAGCAGTGTGCAAAAGCATGCTGCTGTTTTACAGTAGATTCTCTGTGCTATAAAGGTTAAAGATGAAAAAAGATGCCAAAAGCATAAAAAGTTTGTTATAATAGCATCATATATAAAATTTGTATCTTAATAAGGGGAAAAGTCAAATGAAAGTATACGCAAAATTCAGAATTGATATTGATAAAGAAGATGAATCCATCTACACGCAGAAAGCAGTAAATCTGATGCAAAAGCTGGGATGCAAGGCAGAAAAACTGTACAGTTCCATGGAAAGATATACGTTTACCGTGGACATTAAGAAGGCAGTCTACAGAGAACTTATGGAATTAAAGAAAGAAATTGATCAGGTATTTCAGTACGATGAAGATACGGAAGAAGATGACGATGAATTGCTGGATATCATAGAACCGGATATCTGGTGCTCTTATATACCGAAATATACGCAGGAAGAAGAGAAAAATGCGATTGGATATTATATTGACCTGGCAGGATATGAATTTGAAGAAAATGAGAAAAAGGTATATGAAAGTTTGTGTCCGGAGTGTGAAACTTTTTTCCAGAACAAAGAATATACCTTTAAAAAGAAAAAGCAACTGGAGGATCTGAACAGAAGAAAAGCAGTGTTTACCCGCCCGGGACAGTTAGATATGTTTGTGACCATTCCAATGTATGAATATCTTATAGAAAAAGGACTGTCCCAAAAGAATTTTATTCCGGCATATTATAGCGGAGTTTTGAAAAAAGTTGCAGGATATCAGTTAAAAGCAGAAAATGTACTGGGAAAGGGAGCCTTTCAATGTGAAAGCTACAGGGCAACAGAAGCATGCAGTCACTGTAAAAAGGTGCGAGTTCAAAAAGAACCAGATGCGGGATTTCATAATATTTATCTGGATACAGAAAAACTGGGGAAATGGGAGCATGTCAATGCAACGTATGAATATACATACGGACATGCCAGAAGGATTTTAATTTATAGTCCGGAAATGAAAGAATGGCTGACAAAGGCAGATGAAAAATTGATCATGTATCCGGTATTTCCACTGGAGATGAAAGGAAAGATAAATCTGGAAAATGAAAATGGATGAGTTTAAAAGATATGTAGCGAAGCAGAATTCTTTCTACTACAATATATTTATGGTTAATATCCCTTACAGCCAGTAAGGAATTATCCATCTTGTTGCTTAAGCTGTAT